>JADLCC010000524.1 GCA_020847425.1 Saprospiraceae bacterium | reverse complement strand
GCAGCATATGCAGTTGTTACGTGCGGCTTGTCTGGAGGTTGTATGATCTGAGTTTTTTTAACGAAAGATATCCCCCGTCCTTCAAAAGCCATTCCACATGAATGCACCAATTATAGCGACGATCATTCCTGCTACAAGGAGCCCGTTCAATATTAATCCTGAAATTGCTAAAAGCATTGTTATTTTTTTGTGCTTCTTTTCACGCATACATTTACGTAATGCTGCAATACTGAAAAAGAAGCCGATCAAGCCCAGAAAAACGAACAATTCGGCGCCTAACAGAATGCAAGCTAGAGCAACCAATCCCAAACTCAAACCTGTTATCCCAGCCATGTGTGCATCGGGCAAATTGGTGCGCGCATTGTTCTTTTTCAAAAATTTTAATAGCCTTTTGTTATCTATCCGTTTAAAAAAACCATTTTTTTGCGTTTTTGTGTCTGATAGAGAACCCGCCTGATCAAATACATTGCCCTGCGGGGGAATGGAAACAGGCGATGCGAGAAGTACTGAGCCGGACAGCAAAAAAACAAGGTATAAGAAGCGCATAAATGATATCTTTTATAAGGTGAAAAATGTGATTTGAATGCTTCAAAGTTGATGTAATCAGTGTGATGCTTTTTTCACGTTTTGTACTTCAGTCATATATTTTTTTGTTAAATATCATTTACCCGTCACCACTCAAATCCCTCTGCATGTCAAAAAAGATCATCATCATTGGCGGTGAAGGCAAAGGCGGCCCCATCGCTGCAACCATAGAAGACAACCGGCACACATTCGGCGACCTGAGTTACGAAGTAGCCGGTTTCCTCAATGACATGGAACTGGGCAAAACCATCCACAATTTCCCGGTGCTGGGCGGCACAGGCGACGTCGCACGTTTTGCAGACCAAGGGTATCATTTTGTATACGCCATTCACATGCTCGGTCGCAATTATAAAACGGAAGAATTGTTCCACCAGGTTAACGTTCCACAGGAGTTACTGGTCAATATCGTCAGCAAACGGGCATTCGTGGCGCACAACGCCGTCCTGGAGCCCGGCGCCTGCGTACTGGTCAACGGTTATGTCGGCGCGGGCGTACACATAGGCGCCTGCACGCTGGTGGCGGCACACGCTTTTGTGGGTCACGATTCGGTGGTCGGTCCGCTTTCGCACCTGGCAGTTTGCTGTGTGGTCGGCTCCCGCATCGAAATCGGGAAAGTTGCCGATGTCGGCATCAACGCTACGGTGATTGAAAAACGCAAAATCGGCGATTATGCCGTGGTTGGCGCCGCTGCGCTGGTCACCAAAGACATTCCCGACGGACAGATCTGGGCGGGTTCGCCGGCACGTTATTTCAAGGACGTGAGCAGGCTATAACATCAGCCCTTCATCTTCGCTACCCTTCCGTGGTACCTGCCCAGTACCATGTGGTATTCCCCGGCCGGCAAACCGTTCAGATCGAGCGTCATTTCCGATGCCGTACTAAAGGATTGAAACCGAACCTGTTGCCCGGACAAATTGAAGACACGGATTTGCCCTGCCCCGGCATCTGCCGGAATATGCACCCTGATCTGCGATACTGCCGGATTCGGATCAATTGACAGGGTGTAACTGGCGGTGTTTACTTCTTCGGTGCCGCTCAGTGCCGGACAATAGGCTTTTCTGGGATTTAAAATACCGCTGCAAGGAAAACCGTATTGGTCTTCCGCGTATGTCGGCACGGGTTCATCTGTTTGAAAAAGCGGTTTCAGGCCCGGCGGCATACCCACTTGTTGTGCGCTGCCATTGCCGAGCGCTACTGTTTTCCCTTCCGGGTTGCCATGGAAGGTGTAATCACAGAGTGCGTCCAGCAGGCGGTAAAAAGCGTAATAATCGAGCGCGTCAAAAACCTGGTATGTGCCGGGAACAGCATGGTCGGCGGACTAAATGTGACCTGGCAAAGTGTCCGATTTTACCAGGATAAAGTCTTTCTCCTCCGTAGAAATATTGATGTTATTAAAAATATCGATGGCCATGCGGTGATCGTTCACCGAATCGTCGTCGTACACTTGCATGATTAGTTTGGTATCGGCCGGAAACGACTGGAGTTGCGTTTGCGTCAGTTTGTATGCATACCAGGGCGCCAGCGAGAACAAAAAACGTCCGTTTTCACCCCAGTTGTTTTCTGTAAAGCAGCGGTATGCTACACCGAACAGAGCGCCCCCGCCAAAAGAATGCCCCATGAACCCTACCTGCGTCGTATCGATGATATTCGGATAATCGCGCGCCGCCTGCCGGAAGCCGGACAGCAGGATGTCGTATCGCTCGACAATACTCGAACCCGTTGTCGGATAAGGCACAAAAACAATGGCATACCCTTTTTTAGCCACATACTCCAGCATACCGCCGACATAATTGGAAAAAGTACCACCAAAACCATGTGCGAAAAACAGGGTCGGCACAGCAGTTGTTACCCCGCCCGGAGCGAATATCTCGATGTTTTCACCCGGAAAATCCGGACTTGGAAAAGTAGTAACTTCGACAGCGTAATTACCGTCGGCTCCATATCCGGATACCGGTTTTGAAAAAATCGGGTCTTCATATTGGGCAAAAAGACCAATGGCCCGGCAGAAAAAAGCCGACAGGAGCAGGATGTGTTTGGGCATATTTGTTTTTTGAGGATTGGACAGGTGATCCGGGCCAGGGTTTAACCGTCGCATCCGGGAGGTCGTGCAATTTTCAGCACCCGCCTCCTGCTATGGCATAAATCACCTTGCCCGAAACAGTCATGCTGGATAGCACCCGTTTGTCAGTAGATGGAAGTACCAGTTCCCAGGTTTTGCCCTGGTCGGAGGAGCGGAAAATACCGGTATCGAAACTGCAAAACAGGTATTCGCCCACCTGTATAATGTCGTAGAGATCGCGTGCCTGAGAAAGGTCTTCATCCATGTCGTACATGCCTTGTAACGGCAAAAGCGTCTGCTCCATGCGTTGCCAGGTTTTGCCGCCGTCTGCGGAAAAACGCAGTCTGCTCGTTATACCTTCCGGGTTGATTACCGAAGGATCTTCCGTACCGAGAATGGTAACGAAACGGTTTTGGAGGAGTCCTGTTCTTTTGGCAAAAATATTATCATTCAACACATTGTCCCAATGCTCGCCGCCATCAGTCGAGCGCAGCACCCCCTGCATACCGCCGCCGATCAGTACATCGCCCGATGCAACGAGGTTTAAAACCATACCTCCGCTATATACTTTTTTCCAATTGACTCCACCGTCGGCAGATTTGTAAATCCCACTGTTGGTACCCAGGAATAAAGCCCCGTCCCCGGTTTCCAGAACAGTGCGAATGGTTTTGTCTTCCAGGTTATTGAACCTGGATATCCAAATGCCGGCATTTGCAATTTCTTGGAAAACACCGTTTTCGTAACTACAGTAATACCTGCCGTTCGTGCCCTGGGTAATACCTGAAATTTCTTCGTTTACAAAAAAGTCTTTTTCCCAAACCGGAACAGGGGAAATCGTACTACTGCGGTACAACCCCTTTCCAGTGCCTAAAATAACTTCACCATCAGCGGCAAAAACACAGCTGACATACAAACCTTCTGGGAGTCCCGCACTGACGTCCTGCCAGGTCTGTCCGCCGTCTAAAGATTGAAAAATGATATCTTTTGCCATTGGAATGGCATGTTCCATCCACTGATCTTGTGTTTTGGAAGACTGAAAACCAAGGTCGGCGGAAACTGGCAGGACGTCTTCCTGATGTTGCTGGCAAGAAACCAAGGATTGAAAGAAAAATACAAAAGCGAGGATGTGGCTATGCATGACGTTGTCTGGTTGGTGAAACAATACGTCAAAGGTATGGGCAGGCCGGGGGCAGGCTGCTTTTGGGATGTAAAACGATGTAATGGATATGTAAAAGTTGTTCGGCTTGCGCAAGTGCGTGCGCAGAAAAAAAACCACAGACGCCGAATTGTGCTGGTCAGACTTCGCAAAGTTGACAAACGGGGCAGGCCATACCGGGGTTGGGCGTGCAGTCGTGTAGCCGGACAAGTCAACGGCAAACTGCTTCCTTGAATCAGTGGCGTGCCCCTACAATAAAGGTGTTCGAGTCGCCGCAGAAAGTTGGCGCCTGTGGGATTGCAAAGGTAGGGCTTTTTAGAGCGTGTTCTGGAATTTTTTGCCGGGCCTGAAAAACGTCTTTTTCGGCTGTTTTTCACCTTTTTTCAGTCACGTAGTCACCGAAAACCCTAACAGGCCGCCCCCATTATCGAGATGATTGTGCACCAGCCTCGTCCAGTTCCGCACAGAGCCCGTCCGAAATCGCACACAGAAAACCTTTGGGCAATTTTTCAAATAACTGATTATCAAATATTTATATCCCGGCACAAAATTAGCCCTTTCCTTTCTGGCCGTTCTTTTCCCGGCCTGCCTCACTATGTTCAGCAACTATCTCAAAATCGCCTGGAGAAGTATCCTGCGCGACAAAAGTTTTTCCCTGATCAACATCGGCGGTCTCGCTATTGGCATAGCCGCTTGCTTGTTGATTCTGCAGTATGTGACATATGAACGGAGTTACGACCGATTTCACCAGAACGCGGACCGGATTTACCGGGTAAAACAGGACCGTTTTGAAAAAGGCGTACTGGCGACGGAATGGGCCGCAGGGGCTTATGCCGTCGGAAACAATATGAAGGAAACTTTTCCGGAAGTAGCGTCTTATGTAAAACTCAAAGAAGAGCGGACGGTTGTGGTGGAATGGCAGGAACAGCAGTGCCAAACGGAAAAAATGTATTTTACCAGCCGGGATTTTTTCCAGGTATTTTCCTATCCCTTGTTGGCCGGAGATCCGCAAACAGCACTCGCAGAGGTCAACACAGCCGTGCTGTCCGAGTCGCTGGCCCGCAGCTTGTTCGGAACCGATGAAGCGATAGGCCAGACTGTCCGCATCAACCGCAAACTGAACTGCAAAATTACTGGCGTATTCAAGGAATTTCCCGGCAACACGCACCTGAAAGCCGAGCTTTTGGTGTCGTTTGAGACGTTCCGGAAACTGGTCAATCCCAACAATGAACCAAACAATGACCCGGATAACGCCTGGAACTGGGACGGCTGCCTAACCTATCTGCTGTTAAAACCCGGCACAAATTCAAAAGCGCTGGAAGCCAAATTCCCCGCATTTATAGCCCAAACCCAGCCCGACAACAAAGAAGGTGTGGGTTTTTCCCTCCAAGCCCTGACCGATATCCATTTGAATTCGCACTACATGGAGGAAGCCGAACTGAACGGCGACGGCACTACGGTAAATCTTTTATTGGGCATAGCATTTTTTATCATTGTCATCGCGTGGGTGAATTACATCAATCTGGCGACGGCCAGGGCTATGCGGCGCGCCAAGGAAGTAGGCGTACGAAAAGTAGTAGGGTCATTTCGATGGCAGTTGATCCGGCAGTTTCTGGTAGAATCGGCGCTGCTGAATGCAGTTTCGGTGGTCGTTGCACTTGCACTGGTTGGAGGCGCCTTGCCGATGTTCAACTTTATTACCGGCCAACAACTGAATTTTTCACTGCTGGCGTCGGCCCCGTTCTGGGGCGCTTTGGCTGCTTTGTTTGCAGGCGGTACCCTATTATCAGGCGCTTACCCGGCCTTCGTATTATCGGGTTTCCGGCCGATTGCCGTGTTGAAAGGCGAGATGCGCGGTTCCAGGGAAGGCATCGCCCTGCGCAAAGGGCTGGTTGTTTTCCAGTTTGCCGCGTCTATTTTCCTGCTGGCCGGTACGTTCACTGTATATCGCCAGATCAGTTTTATGCGCGCGCAAAACCTCGGAATGAACATCGATCAGACAGTGGTACTCAAACCGCCGCCCATTCAGATAGATTCTACCTTTGAGCGCCAGACCAATGCATTCAAACAGGAAATGCTGCGCGAATCGGGCATCAAAAGCGTGACGGTATCCAGCAGTGTGCCCGGTGAAGCGGTAGACTGGAATGCTGGTGGAATCCACTTGGTCGGCGCGGATGAAGCGGACAGCAAGCAATACCGGGTTATTGCGGTGGATTATGATTTTCTTAATGCATTCGAATTAAAACTGGTAACTGGCAGGCCGTTTTCCAAAGCATTCGGCACCGACAACAAGGCGGTCATATTTAACGAGGCCGGGCTGAAACTGCTGGACCTCACCGCTGAAGCGGCCATTGGCAAACAAATCTATTTCTGGGGCGATACCTGTAGCATCGTGGGAATCGCGGAAAATTTTCACCAGCAATCGCTTCGGGAAGCATTCGAACCGCTCATTTTGCAACTCCGACCCGACGTTAGAGGTAAAATATCGATCAAAACCGCCGGCGACGATGTGCAAAAAACGCTGGCTTCGCTTCAGCAGGGCTGGTCAAAATTCTTCCCCGGCAATCCTTTCGAGTATTTTTTTCTCGACGAGAAGTTCGACGAACAATACAAAGCCGATCAGCGCTTCGGACAGGTATTCGGGTTGTTTACCATGCTTGCTATTTTGGTCGCCTGCATGGGTTTGTTCGGTCTGGCCTCGTTCACTACGACACAGCGCACCAAGGAAATCGGTGTCCGAAAGGTACTGGGAGCGTCCGCGCTCCAGATTGTGCGGATGTTGTACCGGGAATTTGCCTTGCTGATCCTGATTGCTTTCGTACTGGCAACTCCGCTGGCCTGGTATGCATCGGGACGCTGGCTGCAGGAATATTCGTTCCGGGTCGATATCACTTGGTGGCAATTTGCATTGCCGTTCGCAGCAGTCCTGTGTATCGGCTTGCTTGCGGTGAGTTTCCAGAGTTTGAAGGCGGCGCTGACGAACCCGGCGAAATCGTTGCGAAGCGAGTGATATCGGCGTACATACGCAGATCAGCAGATCACAGTGTTCGCTCCGCAAAACACAGCATAGCAGCACTCAAAAACGCCGCATAATCAGGCTGTGGAGACTCCTGATGCATCGTATACCGTTCGACTTGTGTATACAATTATGAATAAAAATTGACCTGAATGGAGACCCTGTTATTAAAAATCATCCCCGTTTTGCCATCGTCTGATATCGAAAGAGACGTTGCCTGGTATCGGGAAAAAACAGGCTTCGAACTGTTCTATTCCGACAAAATGTACGCTGTTTTAATTCGGGGAAGCCATGCTATTCATTTGCAATGGCATGCCGACACCCCCGGCGACCCGCTACTGGGCGGGTCGGTCATCCGGATTCTCGTGAAGAATATCGAACCCCTTTTTCAGGAATTTATTCAACGCGGAACGGTAACGGAGGATGCGTTTAAAGCCAACACGCCCTGGGAAACGAACGAATTCGGTTTTTTTGATCTGAACAACAACGCGGTTTTCATCATGGAAGACCTGGCTTAAAACAGTTTACTCCAACAACAAAAACCCCGCCCAGGCCATCGGTTGAAATGGCCTGGCATGAGCAGCCCGCATGTCCTGTTGGGCAGACCGGAATGCATCCGGGATGCTCTTTTTCTGCGTGAGCCATTCGCCGTAAAAAAAGTCCATAAATTGTTGCGCATCTTCGTCCTGCACATTCCACAATGTCATAATGACATAGTGAACGCCGGCCATTTTAAATGCCCGCTGCAGGCCGAGCACGCCCTCCCCTGCTTCGATTTTACCCTGCCCGGTGCCGCAGGCCGACAAGACAGCCAGTTCCGTACTGCCCAGGTCCATGCGGCTGATTTCCAGCGCGGTCAGGATGCCGTCTTCCTGGCCTTCGAAAGGTTGCCCGCCGCCCCAAACCCGGTTGGCGCCGGACAGTGCCAGACCGGCACGCGCCATGGGGTTCTCGGCAGTTGCAAAACCGCTTTCGGCGCTGGAGTCGGCGACCGTAACAAAAAAGCCATGCGTAGCCAGGTGTAGCACTGAAGGCGCAGGAGAAGACTGCACCGTTTTTTTGAAATAACCTTCTGAAGCGGAAAAGCCATCGGCTAAATTGACTTTTGTCCCCGCCGCTTCCAGCCTCCTGCGCACCTCAACTGCTTCCTGCAGTGAACCCGTCAAAAAACGCCATTCGCCTCCGGAAAAAGCGCCCCGGTTTCTCGATGTAATAGCATCCGGGACAGGATGCTCCAACATGTTATTTGTGGCAACCAAAGCCAGGCTGTCGCTGTCATAACGAATACCGCCAAACACCAGTGCGGAAGGCAAGGCAGGCGTATCCGTCGTTTTTTTTAATGAAATAATCTGCCTCGTACTCACCAGCCGGTGCAAGTGAAAACGATCGTCCAGAACGGCAGCAGCGGACACCGGCACTGCGCCCAGGTTAATTTGATGCAGGATACCGGCTGGAGCATAGTAAAGTGTCGAAATGCCTTTTAATACCGGTTCCAGCGGTTTCCAGAGCAGTTCGTGCAGGTTTTTTCCGGTAGCGGGCGGCTCCGGCGCGTAAAGCCGGCGTGTGGCAGCCATCTGGCCGAGTTCTTTTTCTTCAAACAGAAACACCTGCTGCGGATGGGTATCGCCTGCCCGGAGCACCCAGGCCATATAAAGGATGCTGTCTGCTTTCGGGTTTTTGAGTTGGGCAAATTCGATGGCTGCTTCACCCGGAGCAAGGGCAGCCTGCACGTCCTGCCAGCGTGCATTTTGACTGGTCAGCCGAAACGTTTCCGAAGCGATGGCCAGGTTGCGTTCCAGGTTATTCGACACGGTTAGCAGGCTATCCAGATTGGTTTGCCTTTTGGCTGGGGTGAGCGCATATTGTCGGGAAATTTCGTTTTGCAACCTTTTCCATTCCTCAAACTGGTCGGTCAACTGCGCATCGGGTTGCTCGCGCAGCGACTGAAACAGTTGCCGGCGGTTGGCCAGCGACAAACCCTTGATGGTCATCTGATAATCATATGCCGCACCGGCTAATTCGGGATATTCAGGGTGCCGTACGGCAAACAACAGCGATGGAATATCGGACAACTGCCTCTGGGACTGGTAGAGTTGCAATTGTTCATTTTCCGTAAACTCGCTGAAATTTTTCCGCAATTCATCCAGCGAAAAACGGTTGTGGAGCAAGGCAAATTCGGCGGCCTGCTCCGTTTTCCCCATCTGTTCAAGTGCCTGCATGGCAAGCCTTGCCAAATAACTATGATCGTTGTAAAGGGTCGGGAAAGTCTGCTGATATTTGTCCAGCATCGTTTTACTAAAATCGGCGCAACGCTGGTACTGCCCCGAGGCAAAGTACAAATTGGCGATATTGCAGGTAAAATCGTAATACTGGGTGCTTTCTTTCATCGAGATATGCTCAACGATCGCCAGCAATTCATCGCTGACGGAAAGTGCCTCCTGATACCGCGACAATACGACATAAGAGGATATCAGGCCATTCGCCGCCAGGACATAAAGGGGGTGGTTTTTGCCGACTGTATGTTCAAAAACAGACTGGGCCTGAAGATTATATTCCAGTGCCAGTTCCTTTTTCCCGGTTTGGCGATAGATAGTTGCAACGTTCACCAGGCGAATGCCGTACCGCGCATTTTCTTTGCCCAGGTTTTTTTCGGTCAGTTGCAATGCCTGCAGGTAATATTCGAGCGCCTTTTCCAGGTTCCCGCTTCTTTCGTAAGCCAAACCCAGGTTATTGACCATGATGGCAAAATATGGATTGTCTTCTGGCAGGTTTTTAGTTGTCAAATGAACTGCAACTTCCAGTTCGGAAACAGCCTTGGCCAGTTCGCGCATGTCCAGATGGAGCATAGCGAGGTTCGACAGGCGGGTGATATAATCCTCGTGGTTTTCGCCAAGGTATTGCCGGGCATGCACAACGGTAGCCTGAAGGTAGCGTTCCGCTTCTGTAAGTTGCCCCGTGTGGTGAAGGCAGTACCCGATATAATCGAGGCTGTTGCCATAAGCGAGGCTGGCTTCGGAAGAATCCCGTTCTGCCTTTTCAAGTGCGGCACGGGCATAAGTGAGGGCTTCGAAGTTATTACCTGCTATACAAAGCGCCTCCATTTTTTCAGTCATCTCTTCCCAACTCATCTCGGCCAATGGTTTTTCCGGCGTTTGCGCAACAAGAGCGCAAAGTATGAACTGGCTGATCAGCACAGCTAGCAGAGGGCGAAAGGCGATATGCATACTTTAGATTGTTTCCCAGCAAAGATGTGAAAATTTGGTGTCAGGAAACCTGGGTTGTTGTTAGTTATCGGTTATTAGTTATCAGTTATCCGGGTTGATGCTCAAGCCTAATAACCTATGAATCGCATTGATAACTATTTAGATACTTAAGGACCGGATTAATATTAGTTTGGGTTATTTTTCATACAAATGCTTGAGTCTCAAGCCGGATAACTGATAACTGATAACAACTTATGGTCATTTTACCAGAAACTTATCCACGAATACCCACTCTCCTGATTGCTCTTCTTCGACGATGATGTAATACAAACCGGGTTGGAAACTTATCTTTTTTTCCAGTGTAAACCCGGCATCAGACTGGAGTACAAGTGCCAGGTTTTCTATCGGGCGCATGGCCTCAAAATCTTTTAAATCATTGCTAAACAACATGGTATGAAAGGCCTGGCCGGCTGGGATAGCGCCTTCCGTTTTACCGGAAAGCCGGAAATTCGTTGTACCGGCTGGAAGGACCGCGCCGCTGCGTGGCTCATCTACCCGCAAACGAAACGCGTCGCTGCGAACCTGAGAACCGATGTATGTTTCCAGTTGTTGGATCGGACGGAAATCCGCAGCAACGGGCCGCGCCGGGCGGAGCGAATTGTTTTCTTGGGTCTCGTCGGTTTTCGGCGGGTTTTCAGCGGGTTTACCCGGCAAAATAGCCGGCGCATCGCCCGGAGGTGCTACCGGAAGTGCCGTTTCAGGTGCTTCTTTTGGCCAAAACAGAAACAGCGCAACACCGATTCCGAGCAGCAATAAAAGGGCGATCCCCCACCCCAGGCGGCCTTTTTTTCGGGGTGGTTGTGCCGGCACAGCGACAAGGCTTTCCGGTGTATCGTATTGATCGGCAATGCTCCGCAGGGTCGACCTGAGTTTATTTTCAGGTGAAGCGCCGAGGGTTTCGGCCAGTTCAGATTCCAGTGCGACGCGTGCCGCCAGTTCAGGATCGGCAGCCATACGCCGTTCAAAATCCAGCCGGGCAGCCGGATCCAGCGCCCCCGTCAGGTAATCTGTGATCAAGTCTTCTATATCATTCATAGGTACTTTGTCTTATTTCCCCGAAACGTGGATCATTTTGAATCAATTCCATCAGTTTTGCTTTGCACACCTTGTTTTTCTTTTTGACGTAATCAGCCGTGTAACCCATGTCTTCGGCTATGTGCAGGAGGGGTTCGCGGTCAAAAAAGCGTTGCAGCAGTTGCCTGCAATCTGCGCCCAATCGTTTGAATTTCTCCCTGTACAGGTTCCGTTTTTCAGACTCGAAAATTCTTTGTTCCAGGTCCTCCTCTATGTCAAATCTCTCTTCCGGTTCGGAAGTGACCTCCAAACGCGCATTTTTTTTCAATTGCCGCAACCAGATGAAGCGGCCGATACCGAGCAGATACGATTGGAAAGGAGCGGTGAGTTGGAAACCGGGCCGGGCGGCATGGTGAAAAACGACCACCAGGGCTTCCTGGAAAACATCCTTGGCATCTTCGAAGGTCCCGCCATTGCGCCGCAGCATACCAAACAGAACGGGAAGGAACCTGCGGTAAATTTCTGAGAGCACAGGGGCTTCGTTGTTCAAAATCCCGCGAATAAAGTACAAGTCGGTGTTTTCCATGGCAATGTACGCACCTAAAGATGCATTCGGCAAATGTACTGTTTTTTAAAAAACCTGCTCGTTTGGGTCACCTCCACACAGGTATGTAGTTTACCCAAAAAAGTTTTTTTAAAAAAAATAGAATTCCATGGGTCACTTTAAATTCCAACAGGAGATATACATAAAAATGCCCTGCTGACGAGTATGATTTTAGGGATTATCTGGCGTTTCGTGTTTCATAATATTAACAGATTCCAGGGGCGAAGCGCCCCAAACACTAAACACGACACACTAAACACACTTTAGATTATACTTAAAATCAGGCGATTAACATCCTTCTCTTTTTACCTTCTAAACATCTTATTGACATGACAATCTTGACAAAAACCCACTTGCTCCCCCTTGTAACAGCTTGCCTGCTGTTGACTGCCGTTTCCTGTAAAGAGGACAAAACACTTCCTTCCTGCGAAGGCGTCACCTACGAATATGAAGGCGCTGAGGGACCGGAGCATTGGAGCGAACTCTGCGTCGACTACACCGATTGCGGCGGAAAAGTACAATCACCCGTAGATATTACCGGCGCTGTCGATGATGCCACTTTGCCGAATATCCCACGCACTTATGCGACTTCCGGAACGCATATCGTCAACAAAGGCCACACCATCCAGTTTAATTACGACGGAGGCAGCACCATTACCGTCAACGGCGAATCCTACGAACTGCTTCAGTTTCACACCCATACGCACAGCGAGCACACGGTCGGTGGCGTATCGGCGCCGATGGAAATTCACTTCGTACACAAAAATGCGGCTACCGGAAAACTCGCGGTGATCGGTGTATTTGTGGAAGAAGGCGCAGAAAATGCCGTTCTGGAGCATTTTGTTCACCACCTGCCCGCTACATTGGACGCGAAGTACGATGCCGCGGATACGTTCAGCGCACTCGACCTGATGCCGGCCGATCAGAGTTATTACACCTATGCAGGTTCGCTGACCACCCCACCCTGCTCTGAAATTGTAACCTGGATCGTCATGGAACACCATATCGAAGCCACTGCCGCACAAATCCATGATTTTGAAGCGCTGGAGCACGAGAATGCAAGGCCGGTTCAGGCGCTGGAAGGGCGTGCGATCAAACACCACAAATCGTAATTTTTTTCGGGTATTTGACTGATTCGGCACGTAATCCACTTGCAATTGATGGAGAACCATCTGCAGGTGGATTACGTGCTTCTATTTTTATTGCAGGAAGTACAACCCTGGTTATTTCACTTTGACAAACCGCGCCGCGCCCACACGTCCACCGGAATCGTACATTTCCAGAAAATAAAGCCCTTCCTCAAAATCCGTAACGAGCATGTCCCCGGGGCCATCAGATGGTTGCTCGGCTACCAGCCTGCCGGCAACATCAAAAATCCGGAGCACCGGCGACGCAATACTGCTTTCCTGAACGGAATAATGCAGGATATCGCGGACCGGGTTGGGCCATACGCTTAATCCGCGCTGGTTTCCAGTCAGGTTAATTTCAATCACCGGAGCCATATCTATGTGCCCATTCAGGCTGCGTGCCTGCAATCGGTAATAGTTTTCACCGAAAAAAGGCCGTTCATCCAGAAAGGAATAGTCATGCAAGGAATCAGAATTTCCAAGGGCAGTCAGTTCGCTCAACGCCGACCAATCCAGTCCGTTGGCGCTGTGTTCCAGCAGGAAATCATCCAGGTCCTGTTCCAGCGCGGTTTCCCAGCGCAGCCGCACCTTTCCATTTTCTTCTAATCCACGGAAATAGGTCAGTTCGACCGGCAATGGCGCATTAATGACCTGAAAAAGGATTTTTGTGGGATCGGATTGGCCGGCGATGATGTTGCTCAGGTCGCAGGCTGTCGGGTCGGTCGTGTTGAAACGGGAACTGATGTAGCGGCCTGCATGTATTTGCGAAGTATTGCATTGTTCGAGCGCGTTGATGTCGCAACTGCCGTCTTCAAGGCCTACATCGTACAGTTCGGACTGGATATAAAACTCAAGCACGTAATCACCGTTGTTAAGCCCTTGCAGCACATTGACGGACTGATTGATCTGCCAGTTGTTGAGTTGTGTGGAGGTGTAACAGGTGCCCGGCAACAAACCGGACTGTTCCTGTAAATTCAGAACCGTCCAGAGGGGAGGCACACCCGAAACCGGATAGATCCGGTAATACAGCGCGGTGCTCAGTACCCGGTCGAAATAAGCGGAACGAAGCGAAGAATAGGCGCCTGTAATAACAAATGAACTGACCTGCCCCTGGTCGTTGCTCGTCCCGTTGGGTACGGGAATAAAAAAAGTGCCCGGCGACATCAGGCCAGGGCCGAAAAGCACGGCCTGGTTCAAGCCATTAATGGTGACCGACAATTGATTGGCATCGCCGCCGACATAATTCGTGTCGAAACCGTCGGCAGCCCGTATGGCGCCGGAAAGTACCGTTGTCAGGAGGGCCGGCAAAAAGAAAAATCGGAAAAGGGATGATGTATGGTCCATACATATAATACGATTCCATACGAATCGCGGGTTTTACCGGATGAAGTGTTTGTTCAATAAAACCGGATTAAAAATCGTGCCAATGAACACAGCCGCTTAAATATAAATTCCAACGACGAGTGCCAGCGAACAAAGCACAGTCAGCAAAACCAGCAGCGGATTGATGAATTTTAACCACGCTTTCAGGCTTACATTCACCAAAGCCAGCGACGGGAGTATCAGCCCGGTCGGCGCTACAAATGACATGATACACATGCCGTACATGTAAGAGTTGACGATTTCCCTTCCCGGAATATGTACAATAATGGCCAGCGCGCCGATAATGGGCATCGTTAACACCGCCATTCCCGAACTGGATTGAATAAAAAGGGAAAAGACAAAATAAAACGCCAGCAGCAGCAGGATAAAGATTACAGGTGAAACGCCCTGCATCAGGTTGGCTGTGTAAAAAAGAATCGAATCGCTTACGTTTCCTTCCGTTAAAATGATGGTCACGCCCCGGGCTACCCCGACGATAAAAGCCACATTCAACAAACTCTCCGCGCCTTTAATGAACTCGGCGGTAAATATCTTTTCGTTCATGCGGGTGATAATGGCCAGCAGAACGGAGGAGCCGATAAAAAGCGCCGACATCTCCAGGGTCCACCATTTCAGGAACACCACCCCGGCTATCATAACCAAGAAGGTCAGCAGATAAATGAGCAGCAGCAGTTTGCTTTTTCCGTCCAGTTTTGGGCTGCTCGTTTCTGTACTGATGTTTACCTCATATGGCGGGGCCACCGGACCATCTATTTGCATAACCAGGGATGCAGAAGGGTCTTTTTTTACTTTGGCGGCATACCGCAGGATGTACCACACCATTAAGCCTGTTGATATTGCCCACAGCAGCAACCTTTCCGTTAATCCGTCCATCCAGTTGATGCCGGCTGCATTGGAAGCGATGATGACGGAAAAAGGGTTGGAAAAAGCGGCGATACAACCCACCGAAGTGCCGCCGAATATTATGGCCAGCGGTACGATGAGGTCGTAACCTGCGGCTAAAAAAAGTGGAACGAGTATGGGGTAAAACACCAGCGCTTCTTCGGCCATGCCGTAGGAAGCGGCAAAAAAAGAAAGAATGGTGGTCAGCATGGCAATCAGCAAAGGTTCCCGGCCTTTCATGGTGTGCGACAGCCAGGTAATTCCTTTTACCATTGCGCCTGTTTCATTGAACACATACATAAAACCGCCGATGATCAGAATAAACAGGATAATGTCGATGCTGTCGTAGATGCCTTTTATCGGTGCGTTTAACACCGCAATAAACCCCTGCGGGTTTCTTTCCTGTTTTTGAAAGGTACCGGGGATGGATACCGGCTTGCGGATATCGCCATCCGTAAATTTTTGCAGGGCAATGTGAATGCCTAAACTATCCAGTGTTTTTTGCGTCAACGGAAGTGCGCTTTCCCCCGACGGAG
>JADLCC010000523.1 GCA_020847425.1 Saprospiraceae bacterium | reverse complement strand
CCCGGGTGAGTCCCAGCGACTTGGCTACCCGCGCAATTTTACCTTTGTGAAATGCCATAGCGCGTTGGATCATCCGGATTTCCATTTCTTCCAGCGTCATTGCACCCACTTCGGGCAGTCCGCCGGTTGTTTTGCCAGCCGAGGGCTGGTATTGCTGCTGAAAATCGTGCAGGGAAAGTACGTCACCCTGGCTGATCAAAACGGTTCGTTCGACCAGATTTTTCAATTGCCGGATATTGCCGGGCAGTGGCAGTTGTTTGATCCATTGCAAGGCTTCGCGGTCGACGCGCAGCGGCCGGGCGTAGAGTTCGCTCAGGTTTTTGATAAAATGTTCGACCAGCAGGGGAATATCGTTAGGGCGTTCGCGCAGGCCGGGCAGTTTTATGGTAATCAGGTTGATGCGGTACAGCAGGTCTTCGCGGAAGGTGTTTTGGGTCACCATTTCTTCCAGGTTGCGGTTGGTGGCCGAAATGACCCGCACATCGACGGTTTTGCTGCGGCTGCTGCCCAGCACTTCGTAGGTCCGGTCTTGCAGGACGCGCAGTAGTTTGACCTGGCTCGACAATTCGAGGTCGCCGATTTCATCTAGAAAAATGGTGCCTTTGTTGGTGAGTTCAAAACGACCGATGCGGTCCATCCGGGCATCGGTAAAGGCGCCGCGCACATGACCGAACATTTCGGATTCGAACAGGCTGGAGGAAATGCCGCCGAGGTTGACTTTTACAAAAGGGCGTTTGTTGCGCAGGCTGTTCTGGTGAATGGCTTCGGCGATCAATTCTTTTCCGGTGCCGCTTTCCCCCATGATCAGCACGGAAGCATCTGTGGCCGCTACCCGCCCGATGGTTTCCAGCACCTGGATCATCTTCGGGTCTTCACCGATAATAGCGCTGAAATCGAATTGCTGATCGAGTTTTTTGCGTGCGGCGGCACCGCTGCTGCTGCCTGCCGTCGTTTTTCGGGGCGCCAGTTGCAGGGCGGTGCGCACCGACTCCATAAAATGCGCGTTTTTCCAGGGCTTGTTGATAAAATCGGAGGCGCCGAGTTTCATACCTTTTACGGCCAGGTCGATCGTTGCCCAACCGGTGATCAGGATGACTGGGGTTTCAGGATGCAGATCCCGGATGCGCTCCAGCAGTTTTAGCCCGTCAGCCCCCGAGGTTTCATTGGAAAAATTCATGTCCAGCACCACCAGTTCGGGCATGTGCGCACGCAAAAAATCGAGCGCTTCGACCGGTGTGCCCACCGCCGAAGCGTCGAAACCTTCTTTTTTCAGCAACAGCGAAAGAGAAGTGCGTACTGCTATGTCGTCGTCTATGATTAGTATCATAAGTGTTTTCGTGTTTTCGTGTTTTGGTGTTTTTGAGGGCGCTGCTCTTGGCATGTTATCAGGTTTAGGGCAATGTACCCACGAAAACACAAAAACCCTAAAACACCAAAACACCTATTCTTCATGCAGCGCCACCGCCGGAAATATCGTCGCCGCCTGCCTGCTCGGATAAAATGCACAAAGTACTGCAAGCACAAAAATGGACAATAATGCCAGCACAATTCCCCAGACATAGACGCTTGTTTCCACATCGAGCACCTGTAACAAGGGCAACTGGATGGCAAAAAACACCCCTAAAACTACCCCGAAACCTGCAATTACAAGCGTTTCGCCAATAAAATATGTCAAAATTTGCCGTTTGGTGGCGCCTATTGCGCGGCGGAGCCCGATTTCCCCTTTCCGGCGGTTGATGTTTTGAAACAACACGCCGAACAATCCCAGCCCGACATTGAACACCAAAAAGGCGCAAATAATGAATAAAATCAGGATCGGAATCACAATCGTGTTGTCCTGCGTCGACTGCATGTTGTCCATATGCTGAATTTCAATCACCCAGTCTTTCCCGAGTTGCTGGATGGTTCGTGCCAGCCGTGCTTCAAACTCGGCCGTCGCACCGGATTTGACTTTCAGCAGCAGATCATTATCCCATTGGCTCAGGGGTTCAAACGCACAATTGTCGTCGCCCTGATAAGATGATTTGTGGCGAAAATAAGGCACCACACCCACTACTTTCCGGGGCGCCTTTTCATCTCCGATAATTTTGCCAACGGCCTCTTCCTGACCAAAGAGGATGTCGGCCAGATGTCTGGTTATCACCACCGGCGTGATCTTGCCTATCGTGTCCTGCGCCTCGAACCATTTGCCCGACTGAAGGCTCATGCCCATCACATTCGGGTAGTCGGCCTCGACACTCATGACTTCGCTGAGCGCGCCCTTACCCTGATAGGTGTAATCACGGTTGGAACTGCTGAAACTAAATGGCAAATTGGAGGAAGAATAGGAGAAATGTTCTATTTCCGGAAATGCCTTCAGTGTCCGCCGCACCAGTTCGCGGTATTCCCCGCGCAGGGTATCATTCGGGGCATTGAACTGCAGGTACACCGCCCAAACCCGTTCCGTCGACAACCCGGACGGCGTCGCGTAATTGCGGTAAGTATAAATACTCAGGCTCCAGACCGCGAAAAGGATCAGAAAGGAGACGAATATTTCGAGCATCATCAGAAAATTGCTCTTTTTTTTCTTCCAGATGAGGGCTAAAATATGTTTGAACATGATGTTTTAGATTTAGAACTTACTAAACAGGGATGAGGAATGAGGGATGAGGGATGACCGAGCGTGATG
>JADLCC010000522.1 GCA_020847425.1 Saprospiraceae bacterium | reverse complement strand
TTTGTCCTTTGATGAGGTAATACCCCGCATCCGTCGGCGTAGCCACGGTGGTGATATCCGTCAGCGAACTGCCCGCCTGCGGCTCGGTGAGGGCCATGGTGCCCTGCCAGCGGCCGTCGAACATGGGTGGCACAAAAGTGCTGATCTGTTCCGGCGTCCCGTAGTTGATGATCAACCGCGCGGCGCCTGTGGTGAGGCTGATATAACCCTGAGTGCCGTTGTTGGCAGCCTGGAAAATGTGATGGGCGGCGTTGTAAACCATTTGCGGGAGTTGCAGCCCGCCCAGGTCGAAGGAGGATTCGCCGCCGATCCAGCTTTGCTCGGCGGCATTTTGGATGATCGTGCGCAGTTGCGGGTGCGACCACACCACACCTTTACCGGCATAATGCACGGGTTGTTCGTCCATTTCCCTGAAAAACGGATACATATCGCGGTCGGCCAGCGCTTTGGCGGCATCGACCATCATGGCCACCTGTTCAATGTCCAGGTGCGAAAAATATTCGTAGGCAAACAGGTCCTGCACCCTGTGGACATCAAACAGAAGAAAACGCAGGTGCTCCATGCTGGTGTAACGACTCATAGGTAGTTATCCTTTATTAGTTATCCGTTATTAGTTATTGGTTATTAGTTATTGGTTATTGGTGTTGATAATCAAGCATTTAAGTATAAGGGGCGAAATAATTGAGTTATTGAGATATTGACCATACTACTGGACATTTTTGTACGCTGGAACGCTGTTCCGGCAATGCCGGGCCATTTTCGATGCCGGAACAGCGTTCCAGTGTACCGGTTTTTCACCCAGGCTTAAAATGTCCAGTAGTGTGGATATTGACAATCAATAAGTTGAATGACAATATCTTATTATCAATTAATATCGCACTTGTAATTAAGATGTTAGATGTGTTGTTTGGCGGTTAGTAAAGAATGCAGACAAGGGATTGAATAAGCAAAGTTATCATTACTTTTGAGCGAATAACCGGCATTGTCCGAAAATGAAAAATTTCGCTTGCAACAATCAATTTTCGAGGCTTGCGGACGCTTACAACTGGTAAGGAAAATGGCACATAATTTTTGCCTAAGTTCTTTGTAAATGATTGATTATCAACACTGATAACCAATAACAAATAACTGATAACTATTTTAAAATGAAAAAGATACTCACTACCACTATGCTCCTTGCGCTTTTCGCCTGTAGCGGACCCAAAACGGTCGTTACCAATGCCTATACTTCGGGCAAAAAAGTAGCCGTGTACACCACTGCTGAAAACAGCACCAAACGCCTCACTCAAGTCGACGACCTGGAATTTAAAAGAATGGGACAGCCGCTGGAAACCCAGATTTGTGTTTTTGTCGACCCAGGCAAAACGTTCCAGACCTTTTTCGGTATCGGCGCCGCGATGACGGATGCCTCGGCTGAAACTTTTTACAAACTGCCGCCGAACAAACAGCAGGAGTTTATGGAAGCCTATTTCGACAAAAAGAAAGGCATCGGATATACGGTTGCACGCACCAACATCAACAGTTGCGATTTCAGCAGCGACATATACACTTATGTAAAAGACGGCGATAAAGAACTGAATTCGTTCGATATCGCGCACGACCGGAAGTATAAAATCCCGTTCATCAAACAGGCTATGGCCGCAGCCGGGGGCAAACTCGACCTGTTCGCCAGTCCCTGGAGCCCGCCGGCCTGGATGAAAGACAACAACAATATGTTGCAGGGCGGCAAATTGAAACCTGCGTTTTACAACAGTTGGGCGCGTTACTACACCAAATTTATCCGGGAATACGAAAAAGAAGGTATTCCGATCTGGGGTATTTCCATTCAGAACGAACCCATGGCTACCCAGCGCTGGGAGAGCTGTATTTACACAGCAGAAGAGGAGCGCGATTTCCTGAAAAACCACCTCGGACCGGTAATGAGCAAGGAAGGCCTGGGCGATAAAAAAATTATCGTTTGGGACCACAACCGCGACCTGATGTACCAGCGGGCCCAAACGTATTTCAACGATCCCGAAGCGGCGAAATACGCCTGGGGCATCGGTTTTCACTGGTACGAAGACTGGAGCGGCGGCCTGCCGATGTACGACAACGTGCGGCGCGTCCACGAGTCTTTCCCGGATAAAAACATCTTTTTTACAGAAGGTTGCGCCGAAAGTTTCGACTCCAAGCGCTACAACGCCTGGGTTTTGGGTGAAGAATACGGCCGGTCCATGATCAATGACTTCAACAACGGCATGGTCGGATTTACGGACTGGAATATCCTGCTCGACGAAACGGGCGGCCCCAACCACGTGCAGAATTTCTGCTTCGCGCCGGTACACGGCGACCTGCGCACAGGTCAACTGATTTACACCAACTCCTACTACTACATCGGGCATTTCTCCAAATTCATCCAGCCGGGCGCCAAACGCATCAGCAGCGCAGCCAGCCGCAGCCAGTTGCTGACGACCGCGTTTCTGAACCCCGACGGAAAAACCGTAGTGGTTGTGATGAACCAAAGCGATAAAGCCACGCCATTTAATCTTTGGGTGAATGGTGACGCGGCGTCGTGGACGATTGATGCGCATGCGATTGCTACGCTCGTTTTTTAGAGGTGAGAGGGACTATTTTGAACAGGATTAGCAGGATATTAAAGGATTAAAAGGATGCTCATTTCACAGCATCGATCCCAAAAATCCTGAAAATTAATTCTTTTTAATCCTTTAATATCCTTCTAATCCTGTTCAAAATAGTCCTTCTCACTTCTCACTTCTTTTTATGGGTTGGCTTGATTCATTCACCTCGGTATTCACTCCATTCTTCATCGGCCTCCTGGTTTCGGCAGGCGTGGGGCTGATTATCGGGCTGGAGCGGGAGTTCAATACGCACGATGAGCCGGCGCACATTGGTGGCATCCGGACCTTCACGCTGGTGGCACTGTTGGGCTACTGCGCTGCGTGGATCGGGAAAATGAGTGATATGTCGGTTTTGGTGGTGGTGATTGCCGGTTTTTTGCTGCTGGTGGGCCTGGCCTATTATATTCAGGTGCAGGCGGGGAAAATCGGGTTGACTACCGAACTGGCGCTGATACTGACTTTTTTGCTGGGTGTATTCAACGCATCGGGTCTGCAGCGCGAATCCGTTTCCATCGTGGTGCTGATGACCTTGATCCTGTCGCTGAAAGAACAATTACACGGCTTCATCCGGCAGATTACGGAGGAAGAGTTGTTTGCTTTCATCAAGTTTATTGTGCTGGCACTGCTCATTTTGCCGATGCTGCCCGACCAGTCATTCGGTCCGCAGAACCTGCTGAATCTGCGCGACATGGGCTGGATCGTGGTGCTGGTGTTGTCGCTGAGTTTTTCCGGATACCTGTTGTTGAAATTCGGCAGTCCGCACAAAGGCATTTTGCTGACGGCCATCATCGGCGGCTTGTTTTCCTCCACGATGATTGCCTGGGTTTTTTCTGCAAAAAGCAAGGAACACAAGGAACTGGCGCCGGTCTTCGGTTCCGGGATCGTGCTGGCATCTTCCATCATGTTTATTCGGGTGATGATTTTGTGCCTCATTTTTGCGCCTCAGGTGGCTATGCCTTTGTTTTTTCCGCTGTTGTTGATGCTGCTGGCCAGTCTGGCGCCCACCTGGCAGGTCTTGAAAAAACGCAGCCGCGCTACCGATGGTCCGCAACTAACCCCCGGCAATCCGCTCGATATCAAAAACGCGATATTTTTTGTCCTGCTGTATATCGGTGTGACGCTGTTTATGCATGCCTCGCGCCAATGGCTGGGCACCACAATGACCTATGTTTCGGGTGCTTTGGCCGGCATCGCTGATATTGATTCGATTACGATTGCTACTGCCAAATGGGCGTCTGTTACCACAGATTCCAGCCAACAGGCCAAAACGATTATTCTCCTGGCTGTGATGTCCAACTCTATTTTCAAACTCCTGGTCAGTGTGTTCAACGGTGCCGCCGAATTGCGCAAACCGGTGCTGCTGGGCTTCGGGCTGGTGCTGCTGGTGGGGGTGGGAGTGCTTTTTTTGTCGTGAGTGGTGAGTCGTGAGTCGTGTGTGGCGTCCAGGTAGAAGGAGGTGCTTAATTTTATTCTACCTGTACGCCACTC
>JADLCC010000521.1 GCA_020847425.1 Saprospiraceae bacterium | reverse complement strand
GGACATATTACTTCCCTTTCTTCACTCCACCTCCCTTAAAAGATTTACCTCTGTTGCTGGGATTCCCTGATTTGGAGGAATTAAAATGGTTGTTTTTGCCGCCAAATGGTTGGAATGGCTGCTTTTTAGGCGCCACTGGTTTAGGCGCCGGTTTTGGCGTTACCGGTTTTTCTTCCGGAATCGGATGTTCTGTTTCTTCTGTCATAGTTGATAAAAGTTGATGAGGGTTGATGAAGGTTGATAAGGGTTTATAAAAGTTGATAATAGCCACTCAAAAAATGAGAATCTTCTTCATAGAGTGGGTATTATCAACTTTTATAAACCCTTATCAACCTTCATCAACTTTTTTTCCGGGCAAAGTTAAGCGAATTTTCAAAACAGGCACAGCTGCCGGAAACGCCCGGAAGGTTCACTGCTTTTTTAATCCTTTGATCACCACATTTCCGGTTCCTTTCAAATCACAGGGGTAGGAAAACTCGCTTTTTAAAGATTTTGGGTCATTGATCACGGCATAAAACGCATCCAGGTAATTAATTGTAGATTTAATGTACTTCGCATCGAGCAATGAACAGCCGGTATAAGTGCCGTAGATATCTTTTTTCAGGAGATTGAACTTTGCAACCACAGGATCAAATACCTGCATATCCTGGATACAATAACCCCTGAAGCGCCGTTGCCGGATCGAATTCATTTGTAATTCTACTGCCGGTGCGGCATACGGAGCATTCACAATTCCGGAGTGATCGAAATCATAAGGCACCGGTATGGCAACCGAACTGGAATCCCCGGCGATGAGTTTGATGTTTTGCTGGTACTGCACGGACCAGTCGGTATTGCCGATCATGTATTCAAAAACGGCCATGGTTAAAAAATCTTCCCTTCTGGTTTGTTGTGGTTTCAAGGCCCGTTCCACTGCGACCATTCCATTCCTGCGGGCCATTTGATCCTCTTCTTCCAGTAAAAACCCGTAAAATGGTTTGCCCGGCTTTTTACGCTTGTCGTCCAGCAAGGTGACTTCCACCAATCGCGCTCTGAAACTACTGGGTGTCAACAGGTTGTACAGTTGGTACACCAGCCATTCCTGAATAATGTACTTGTCCTCCGCGCAGGGCATCACCAGTTTCAGTTTTTGCTGTTCCCTGAAAATGGTAGACCGGTGCGGACCTTCTTCGGGAAACAGAATCATCAGGGGTGGATAATCACAATTCCCCCGCAGGCGGCGGAAATGTCCCCGAGTTCTGACCTCGACCGGAATGCTGCATATGCTGCTGTCCGTTTTGGTGTACGAGAGTTCCAGCGGGTAGATTTTGGGTTCGGCATCCCTGTTGTTCAGCAGGGGGCGCAGGTTGCCGCTCAGGGAAATGCGGAGTATTTTCGGGGAATCGAACAGACCTTGTTCTGTTGGAACGGATTGATCAAGTACTGCGGCAGTGTCGTTTTGAGCGACTGATCCGGTGTGACTCATAAAAAACAGGCAACCGGATGCCAGGTAAAATTGCAGGAAGGGTCGTAAGGTCATGGGTAGAAATTTTAGATATTTGGCTATAAAAGTGTTGCGTTTTCGGTCATATAGTACATTAATACTTCGAAATGTAATGTTCACGAAGGATTCTAAGCGTTGAAAATTTGAACATCCGGCTGACAATCAATGTCTTACCTGTAAGTTTTGCATCCACTATTCTTCTGAAATTTAGGTGAATAAGTGATTAATAACAACACACACAGTATTATTACGACATAAATCCGTGTAAGTACCAGGTCAATATTAGTTTTCATTATTTGTACAGGATTTTGCACTGCAATAAGGCTGTTTTGAGGCGCAATGCGGTGGTATTGTAACGAAAAACAAACGCAGTTGCAGTGTAAAAGCCAAAGCAAATAATGAAAACTAATATTGACCTGGTACTTAAAACAACAGACACCCGACATAATCCTCATGAAAATTTGGCAATCCCTCCAGGCTTCAAACTTTGCAAGAAGCGCCGTTGCACGGTTGTGTGTGGGGTTACTGTGTGTATGGAGCGCCGGGGCCACAGCGCAGGTTTCTATCCCGGTTACGTATTTGCCATTTGAAGGGGAGAAAGCGGGCGTAGAGCCTGAAGTGTTGATTCTCAAGGATAAAGGGAGCAACCTGAACCACTTGCAGGCCTGGGATGCACTAGAGAAAGGCAGGTTTCAAGCCTATCCGGATTTTATAAAACCGGGCAAATTCGAATTCGGGCAGTACCGGTTCTGGATAGCGTTTGTCCTCGAAAACCGTTCTGAGGATACGCTGGATTTGCTGGTCAGGTCACACAGTTTTAAAGACACCATCTGGCTGCGGGAGCGCAACGCATATTCGGTGGCTGTCAGGATGCCGTCATGGTTTCCCGCCTCGCTCGAGCGGCCTTTGTTGCCCTACAAGGTAAAAGAGTTGGGTTGCCTTCGGTTGGCGCCCCAGCGGCGCGATACGTTTCTGGGAGCATTAAAGCATTACAGGGAGTTTTCTTCCCTGGTGCCACAGATCTCTTTGCCAGAGGCTTACGAGCCTTACCGGATGGAGGCAACGCGCTATTCCAATCTTTTTTATTTCCTGTTTATTGGAGCCATGGGCACGGTTTGCCTGTTTTCCATTGCGCAGTACATCCAGCACAGCGATCGCACTTTTTTATGGTATGCGCTTTATCTAGGGTCTTTGATTTTTGTGGCCTGGCGCAACATCGAGGACGATAACCCCTGGCTATACAGCACATACTATATTGCTCCCTGGGGATGGACCAAGGTCTTTCACTCCGCTGCCCATTTTTGCTGCTACACGCTTTTTGTTTATTATTTTTTGAAACAAGGGCAGGAAAAACCTGCCTTTATGCGCAATGTGCTGCGCCTGGTACTGGGTTTGAGTCTGCTTGCCTGTGCCACTGAACTGGTACTTCTGGGCATGGGCTTGCTGCATCCGAGTTGGTTGCTCTACTTTTTTTACCGAACCTGCCTCACCACACTCGCTCTTTTCTTCCTTTGGTTGCTTTGGCGAAACGGAGGAGCGCTGGCCCGCGTTATTTTCGCCGGTACTTTGTGCGCTTTGCTGGGGGAGTTTGCATCCCTGTTTCTGGGGAAACCATGGGCTACGTTTTCGGGCGCCTTTGGGACCATACTGGAAATCGGTTTTTTCTCGTTCGGTCTGGCTTACCGGTCCAGGCTGTTTCGCGAAGCGCACAACCGCCTGCAAATCAGGCACATCCACCAACTGGAAGAAAACGAACGTTTGCGCGAAATCGAGCGCCGGGAGGAAGTGGAGGCGTTTAAAAACCGATTTTACGCCAATATCACCCACGAGTTTCGCACTCCGCTGACCGTTATGCTGGGTATGTCGGAGTCGCTGCGCGAAAACCCCGATGCCCAGGCCCGGGAAGCCGGCCGCCTGGTGGAGCGCAACGGCCACAATCTGCTGCGCCTGGTCAACCAATTGCTCGACCTGAGCAAGATCGAATCGGGCGCTTTGCAATTGCGCCCGGTTCATGCCGACGTCATGAAATTTGTACAAATCACCGCCGAATCGTTCGGGTCGCTGGCTGCCATGAAACACCAAAGGCTGAGCGTTCAGACCGACCCGGGTGGATTTTTCATGGATTTTGACCCCGACCGCTTGCAGCAGGTGTTGTCCAACCTGATCGGGAATGCGCTGAAGTTTACCCCGGAAGGTGGAGAAATATCCGTCACTTGTTCTCTTGGCATGCCTGTGAAGCATACCGTTTCCATGATGCAAATTGAAGTGCGCGATACCGGTATCGGCATTTCAGCAGAAGCCCTGCCGCATATCCTCGACCGGTTTTACCGCGATGAAAACAACCTTTCCACACAAATGGAAGGGACGGGTATCGGCCTGGCATTGGTCAAAGAACTCCTGGCGCTGATGCAGGGTGAAATGGAAGTGGAAAGCAGGGTAGGGGAAGGGAGCGTGTTCCGGGTGTGGCTGCCTGTTAGGGATGAGGAAAGAGGGATGAGGGATGAACAGAGAGGGATGAGGGATGAGGAAAGAGGAATGAGCATTGGGGCGAACGTGGGCATAGGCTCTCATTCCTCATCCCTCACTCCTCATTCCTCATCCCTGTCGCCTCATTCCTCATCCCTGTCGCCTCATTCCTCATCCCAGTCCCCTCATCCCTCATCCCTCATTCCTCATTCCTCTCAAGAGTTACCACTTTTACTATTAGTCGAAGATAACGAGGACCTCGTTCAATACCTCCGTTCGCTGCTGGAGCACGACTACCGGTTAATCACCGCCTCGAACGGCCGGGAGGGCCTGGAGCAGGCCTTCGAGCATTTACCGGATATCGTACTGAGCGACGTAATGATGCCGGGCATGGATGGACTGGAATTTTGCCGGACGCTAAAAAACGACCAGCGCAGCAGTCATATCCCGGTGGTGATGCTCACTGCACGCGCCACGGTGGGTGATAAAATCACCGGCCTGCAACACGGCGCCGATGCCTGGCTCAGCAAGCCGTTTGACCGCGCCGAATTGTTTGCCACACTTGCGGCCATGATCGAAAGCAGGCGAAGATTGCGGACGTATTTTGAACATGAAAAGGCCGGCGCCCCTGCAGCGGAACTGGCTTCGCTGGTGCAAAAAGAAAATGAATTCCTCCAGCGTGTGCGCACTTTCATTGATGCACACCTGGACGATGATGCTTACGATATTCCCCAACTCTGCCTGGATCTGGCTATGAGCCGCATGCAACTGCACCGCAAACTGTCCGCCTTAGGCGCGCCCTCGGCAGCGCTTTTTATCCGGAACCATCGGCTTTCCCGGGCACAGGTTTTGCTCAAAACCACCGCACTCACCGTCGCTGAAGTGGCATTTAAAACGGGTTTCTCCGACCCGGCTTATTTCTCGCGCTGCTTCCGGGAAGCATTCGGAAAATCGCCTTCCGAGTGGCGAAACGTGTAACCCGTTTTTGTTTTGTTACGTAACTGGTTAGCATAGGGGCAGCGCCCCGTAAGATTTGTAGCAACAGATGTAAACATATTGATTAAGGTGAAGCGCACCGCAAGATCATCTTACGGTGCGCTGCACCTTCATCAACTTTGCTCAGGAATCTCTACAAATCTTACGGGGCGCTGCCCCTATGCTGACCGGTTACCTTGTTACAATAATCCAAGGTTTTGGTAAAATAGTCCAAGTGCTCAAGTGCCGACATACTCGTCCTT
>JADLCC010000520.1 GCA_020847425.1 Saprospiraceae bacterium | reverse complement strand
ATTTTTGAAGATTGGCAAAAATGACTTCGGAGAAGTCAAATGTTTGTAGATCAATTGATTCCACAAATGAAACGACCTCGGAGAGGTCGAACGTTCGCTATAATTTTGGAATCCTTGTGACCATGTTTGACCTCTCCGAGGTCGGCAAACACCTTTACATCGTGATTTCTACAAACATTTGACCTCTCCGAAGTCATTTTCAGGCAAAAATTCGGGATGACTCATGTTTGCCCTTTGCCTATTGCCCTTTGCCTTTTATTCCACCGTCACCCTAACCCCTTTCGAGTGGCTCGTAAACTCCGGCGCATACATGCACTGCATCGTCGTTATACCATTGCTCATTTCGCCCCGGTGCGATACCACCAGCGGGTATTCGAACACAAAAGTGCCACGCGGCAGGTAGTCGATAAAGAAGTTGGTAGCCAGGTCTTTTGTACTTTCATAGTAACCCAGCCGGTCCTGCCAGCGGTAACCACTCAGCACATTGACCGGCTCGAAGCCCGCAGCGCGCATATCTTTCAGGTGTACAAACTCCATGGCGCGGTCCACACGGATTTCGATCCGCACTTTCACTTTATCGCCGCGGTGCAGCACTGTGCCATCCACGATGGGTTTGAGCACGGGGCCCGTAGGACTATTTTCTTCCGTAAACAATTGTTTTACAATGGTTAACGGTGTTTTCTGGAAATTTTTAATTTTATCCAGGTCTTCGAAATACTGCCAGTACGCTGCACCCCAAACGATATTCGAGTTCGGGTTTTTCACGTCGATTTTACTCCAGGAGGGTTTCACGTCCTTGCCGGTCCATTCCTGTTTGAAATAGCCGGTGCCCGCTTCCGTTTCGGCGGGTTTTAGTGTTTTTCCGCCCAATGACACCTCAACGGGTCGAGTATTATTCAGCCAGTTGTTTTGTGCGGCGCCGGTGCCGATCAGCAGCGCGTACACGGCTTCGGAGGTGGCTTTGGTACTTTCCCAGCGGTTGGTCTGTTTATTTTTCAGCAGCCAGATGCGCAGTTCCTCGACGGATTTACTGTCGTTGCTCACTTCACTGAATACTTCCACCATAAGTGCCTGTGTTTCAACGGGCAACTGGTACCAGTAGAAACCCCAGTCCACCGGCCAGTACATGCCCAGTTCCTCTTTCATGGTGGCGCGTTCGCGCAGGCTTGCCACGATATTCATTGCAGCGCCACGACCATTGCGGTGCAGGGCGAGGGCCAGCAAACCTTCCTGGTACAGGCCTTTGCCCAGCCAGTATTTTTCTGCCTGACCGAGGTAATAAGCCACTTCGCGACCGGGACGATCTACCGTGAAAAACGAGCGGGCATAGAGGTATTGAATAGTCATGCCGTCCAGGTGATCGTCTTCCCATTTGGCTTTGCCTTCCTGCACCAGTCTTTCCAGTTCGCGGTATTGTTCCTGCAATTTCCTGTCGCAGTAACCCAGCGCTTTATCGAGCATTTCAGCCGTGTTCTGGTCTTTTTTGGCATCAAATGCACCCAATTTGCCCAAATGGCCGAAACCGGTGACGATGTGCTGCGTGATGTACCAGCTGTCCTGACCGCCGGGGAACCAGGCCCAGGCGCCGTTTTCCATCTGTCTTTCGGCCAGAATACCCAGCGTGCGGGTACGTTCGTCGGACATGCGGTTCAGGTCGAACAGCAGGGCAATATTCTGTTTTTGCTGCGCTTCGTTCTGCGCATCCAGCACCCAGGGCGTTTCTTCCAGCAAAGCGGATTTCAACTCCTGGTTTTTGCTCAGGTTCGATTTCATGGCGTCCGTGCCTTTCCAGCGGTCGTACACCCGTTTGATCTGCGGCATTTTTTCCACTACGCTGGAGGCGAGGGTGTTGGCGTAAAAACGGCTGAACATCTGCTCCGAACATTCGTGCGGGTACTCCATCAGATACGGCAGCGCCTGAACGGCGTACCAGACCGGGTTGCTCGTAAATTCGATGGTGTACCGGTGGGTGACCAGGCTGTTGCTGTTTCCGCCGTTTTTGAAATTGTCGAATACAAAACTTTTGTTCTGGTTGCCGCGCAAGGTAATCGGCAGCGTTTCGGTCACCAGCATGCGGTTACTCACCACAGGCAGGCTACTTTCCTCGCCGTCTTTGAATTTGTTGCCGTCGGCAAAAATCTGCCAGGTCACAGCGCCTGCAAAATCCTCGGGTACTTTCACTTTCCAGGCCAATGGCGCCGATTGCCCGGGTTTTATTTCAAAACCCATATTTTTACCGGCGCCCGCCAGTCCGAAATCGGCATCAATCGGTTTTAAAGTGGTGGCGTCCAGCAAATTCAGCACTGCGCCGCCTTTGATGGTTTCCTGCGACAGGTTGCTGACTTTGGCTGCAAATTCAAACGAATCGCCTGCCCGCAGGAAACGCGGTGCATTGGCGATCACCATCAGTTCCTTTTGCGTCACCACTTCTTTTACGGAAAGGACCTGTTGCAGCGTTTTGGTATGCGCAAACGTGAGCAGTTTCCAGCGGGTGAGCGCTTCGTTCATCACAAACTTCAGCACAATATTGCCGTCTTTGTCGGTGCGCAGTTCCGGGAAGAAAAAGACCGTTTCGTTCAGGTTACGGCGCAGTGCGGGTGGCGCAGGGGCCGGATCTTTGGTTGGAGACGGCTCTTCTGCGCCTTCCTCGTTGAGGTCGTTCCGGACAATCATCACCTTTTCCTCATAGGTTTCCGGGTCGAAAGTGAGCACGGTGTCCATGTCGGCTTTTTTCACTTTGCCGCCGGCAGGAGCAGCGGCGCTCTCATTCCTTTGCATCGCATCCATTGCCATCATTGGTTGCGCCCTGGAGGAGTAAAGCCCCGGGACTCTTCCGCCCCAAAGCGGAAATCCCCACCATTCGATGCCAGGATAAATCCTGGCGTCCACCGGGTACGCATCGGTACCGGAATGGTGCACTTCGCCGGTTTTTGAATTAAACGTGCCTGCGGACATGGACAGGTTGCTGTAATGGTATGGGAAACCGATCCGCTGCCATTCATGGGGCATAAATTGATCCAGAGAGGCATCGTACATGGCGGCCACCATTTCAGCAGCAACTTTGTCTTTTTTGGGTCCGCTGATCTTAATGCGCCATTCCTCCTTTTGTCCGGGGCTCAGTTTGTCCCGGAAGGTTTCATAACTGATTTGCAGGTCTTTGTTGCTCCAGGGTACAATGACGGAGATGGAAGAGAGGCCGTACACGCGGTTGTTGTACACAGAAAACCAGTGTACCGAGAAGCCTCCGCGATCGGTTTCTTTTACGGGAATGTCTATTTTTTCAGCGCCGTTGGTTTGTACCCAGGTCGGTGCAACCAATACGCCTTCCGATTCCCGGGCAAAAAATATGTTTAAACCGGCCGGTTTGCCGCCGAGCCAGAAACGGGCCGTTTCACCAGGTTCCAGGGTGCCTTTTTCTATTTCAACAACGGGTTTTTCAAAACGCGTTGCAGGTTTTTGCGCCTCGCTGATGCGCACGATTTTTTTGATTTCTATGTTTTCCCCGAATTTGTCTTTGGTAAACAACTGGATCAGGTAATAACCGGACTGTACATTACCGCTGTGCAGGTCCACCGTTTTTTTCGTTGCGGTATTAAATGCAACAGTAATCGGAGCGCCTTCTTTGTTCCATTTTTCAGGATTGTCTTCCTCCGTACGGGCGATATCGGGGAACATACGCACCCAGTCGTCCACTCCAATCGTCACAACGTCCGGGCGTTCCCAAAAACGGTTTTTGTAAAAAACAGGCGGCTCCGTCAGGCGCTGCAAACTGATACGGCCTTCGGCATCCTGCGCCTGTCCCGACATATTGGTCACCCGCAAAATGACGTGTTTCAGGCTGTCGAGTTCCATGCGCTCCGTCAGGCTCCAGTCGACCTGCAAAGCCACATAACCCGCGCTGACCTGCGTGCTGGTGCTGCGCGTTTCGCCGCTGATATCCGTCACATCCACCATTACCTGGTAATCGAACACTGGTTGGTCTTTTTTGGGTATGCTGCGGTCCGGAATGGCTTCAAACGGTATTTCAAAAGCGCCGTTCACGTCGGTAGCGGCGATGCCGTTCGTAATTTCCATTTCAGAAACGGGGCGGTAAGGTTTGCGGAACCAGCCCCAATCCCAGAACGGAAAACGGGCCTGCCGCACAACGCGGTAACGCACGACAGCGCCGTCGACCACATTCCCTGCATAATTTTTGGCCTCGCCTTTCACCGTTATCCGGTCTCCAACGCGGTATGCGCCTTCCACCGGTTTCATTTTTACTTCAAAACGGGGGCGTTTGTACTCCTCTACATTAAAGTACTCGGCGCCCTGTGCATCTTCACATTTGATGTTCATCATGCCGGTCAGGCCGGAAGCAGGCGCTGTAAATACGCCGTTGAACGAACCGAATTCATTCGTGCGCAATTTCAGGCTGCCTTTTTCCTGCTCGTTCACATCGAACAGTTTCACCGTAACCGATTGATTTGGAACGATTTGAGGTGTATTATCCTTGGCAGTTTTAAACGCGACACCTTTAAAATAGATCAACTGGCCTGGCCGGTACAATTTGCGGTCCATAAAGAACTGCACCTGCAATACCGGTTTTCCGTTATCATATTGCTCGTACCGGTTGGCACTGCCGATCCAGAGCGTATCCTTTTGGTAACTGGCCCGCACAACGGTGTAGACATTGTAGTCAAGGGATGGTTCCGCAAAGCCATTTTTATTGCTTTCCGCTGTCGTATGCAGGCGGAGTTCCATTTTGTTGCCGCCGTAATACTGCTGGAAAAACTCCAGTTTTACACCTGCCAGCGCAACGCCACTCAGTCGGTCCATGCTCACAAAACCGGGTGTTTGGTTTTCATTGATATGGACGACGGCCAATTGAGAAACCGTAAACTGTGCGATGGCCACATGGCCGTTGAGTCCGCCAAAAGCGTCATTGTCGGATACCAGTACCCAGTAATGCCCCAAAGGCAGCCCGTCGAGCGCCAGTTCCGTGCTGTGCTCCTGGTAATCAGCGGGATCTGGGATCGTCCATTCGCGGCGTTGAATTTCGGGGAACTTCAGCAAGTATTGCACCCGTTCCTCCCAGCGTTGTCCGCTGAGGTTTTTATCATCAGAAGGCACCTTCACCACCTTTACATAGGCTTTTGAAAGGTTGCGGAAAGACAAGCGAACCAGGCTGTTTTGGTTGGGCAGCGACACTTCTTCCACCGTAATGGACAAGGACCGCGACCGGATCTGGGCCAGTAACTGGCGGCATTGCTGTGCGCCACGGGTATCCGGGTGCAAGCGTACGGCTTCTTCGCAGAGCGCCACGGCCGCTTTGGCTTTTGCCGGTTTGTCTTCCTCATTTTGATAATACAGGAAACTGGCCAACTGGAAAGCGATTTCGCTTTGAGCCGGGTGGCTTTGCGCCTGGCGGTGGAGGGTTTCCAGGGCTTTGTGGTACAGTGTATTTTTGTCTTCCCGCACCGAATTGTTGTACACAAACTGCAGGCGTTTCAGATCGAGGTCATACAGCCGTGCTTTTTGTGCCGACTGGTCACCCGCGCTTTTCAGGCTATGGTGGCGGATCAGTTTTTGGAACAAGTTGATAGCCAGCCATTTACCGGAGGTTTTGTCCTCCGAGGCAAACGACTGATCCTGGAAAATGTCCCAGTCGGCAAAAGCCTTTTCCTGATCGAGTTGAAAAGCGAAAGCCGGTTCGGTCAGGTAACTGCGTTCGTTCATGAAGTGATCGACAGCCCGGTGCGCCAGCAGGTCGTACAGGGTTGGGCGCAGGGCTGCATTGGCAATCGTATCATTGTTTCCTGCTGAAACAACATCGCCGAAGGATTGGGTAGCAATCGACGACAGGAGTGTTTCCTCAACGATGGAAGCGCTGAAAAGATCGAGCGCGTGTTTTTCAATTTGCGCAGCCGACCAGGTCATGATGTCGCCGCCTTCCCCATCGGGAACGGGGGTGCGGTCGCCGATGCTCCAGCCCTGCTGTTGCAGGTAAGTGGCGTATAACTGACCGAGCATACTTTGCAACAGTGATTTTTCAGGCTGTTTTGCTGTTTTTTCCTCTTTTTCCAGCAATTGTATGGCTTTTACAAAACCATCTTCTTCCAGTTGAGCGGTGTATTTTCCCCTGAACAAGAGGGCTTTTATGACCTGCGGCTGATTATTATCAGTCTGCGCGCGGGTCTGGATGGTTTCCACTTTTTCCAGGGCGCTTTTAAACAGCCCTTTTTTTTCAAGACTGTCTACAATTTTCCATTCATCGGCATAGTCGCCGCTGATGGTGGTGGAAGGTTTGGGCATTACTTCGGTGGGTTGGTTGTTAACAGGCGTTGGTTCTTGTTTGCTGCCGAGCCATTTGCAGGCAGTAAAAAAAACAAGAAGCGAAAGAATAATTGAGGTACTTGCAGTTAAACGGAGGTTGGGCATTTTCAACATTTGAAAGGGTGTTAATTCAGTTGCACAAACGTACAAAGTCAAATGATGCAAACGGCCGAAAAATTGCATACGTGGTAGGTGATTTTTATTGTAATTTGGAAAGATTTACAGACTATTGCTGTTTCAGCCCTTTACATGCCCGAAAACCAAAACACCAACGATCACGTCAACTAATAAACCATAAACAAATAAACCATAAACTCCTTTACATGCCCGAAAACCAAAACACCAACGATCACCGTATATTAGATGTTACTGCATAGATGCGTATTTCAATCGTCATACCAGTCCTTGATGAAGCCCAAACCATCGGCCCATTGCTGCAATACCTGTTTGATCACGGCCGTGAACAGATACTGGAAATATTGGTCGTAGATGGTGGAAGCACTGATGGAACCGGCAGCATTGCAGAACAGTCGGGCGCTACTGTTTTACAATGTGGGGTGCGAAGCCGGGCTGCTCAAATGAACCTGGGCGCGCGGCATGCACAGGGCGATATTTTGTATTTTATTCATGCCGACACTTGTCCGCCGGCATCTTTTGCCAGCGACATTGAAGCGTCCCTGGCAGCCGGATATGTAATGGGCTGTTACCGTTACCGTTTCGATTCCAGTTCAGTTTTATTAAAAATCAATGCTTTTTTTAATCGGTTCAAGTGGCTTTGGTGTCAGGGTGGCGACAAAACGTTTTACATACAGCGCGAGGTGTTTCAACAACTCGGCGGCTATGACGAATATTACACCATTATGGAGGAATACGATTTCCTGCGCAGGGCGATGCCTTTGTATCCTTTGCACATCATACCCAAATATGCAGTCGTTTCTGCCCGAAAATACGAAAACAATAGCTGGTTGCGCGTGCAGTACGCCAACGCGCTGGTATTCCGCTTGTTCCGGAAAGGAGCAAGTCCTGAACAGATGAAAAAAACTTATACGTCGATTGTGAGGCGTGAATCGTGAATCGTGAATCGTGAGTGGCATCCAGTTAGAAGGATGTCGAGCACGTTCTTCTAACTGAATGCCACTCACGATTCACGACTCACGTCTCACGATTCACGTCTCACGACTCACGTCTCACGATTCACGACAAACATCTCATATGAAAAAATTCTCCTGGCTTTTCCTCGCCCTTCCCGCCCTCTTCCTGCTCTGGTTTACCTGTACCAACTGCCGTTCCATACGCCGGGATACCGATTCCAAACCCGTCGAGCACAGCATTTGGGACGGTCTGTTGCGCCGGCACGTCCGTGCCGATGGCATGGTGGACTACAAAGGTTTTATCCGGGACAGCAATACCCTGCACCGGTACCTTCGGCTGCTGGAAACGGCACACCCCAACGATAAAAACTGGTCGCGCAACGAACAGATGGCGTATTGGATCAATGCCTACAATGCATATACCATCGACCTGATTGTGCGCAATTACCCGGTAAAAAGCATCAAAGACATCAAAAACGGGGTGGCATTTGTCAACTCCGTGTGGGACATCAAGTTTATCAAAATCCAGGGGTTTTCATACGACCTGAACAACATCGAACACAATATACTCCGGCCTGTTTTTAAAGATGCCCGGATACATGCCGCCGTCAATTGCGCCTCTTTCTCCTGTCCGAAACTGCTGGCGGAAGCCTACACAGCCGAACAACTGGATAGCCAGTTGGATAAAAGTATGCGCGGTTTCATCAATGACCCGGAACGCAACCGGATCTCGGCCGAAAAAGCAGAGATTTCCGAAATTTTCAAGTGGTTCAAAGGTGATTTTGAACGGGATGCGGGTTCGTTGCGCGAATTCCTGAATCGGTATGCCACCGTGAAACTCAGCAAAGAGACTGATATTTCACACATCGATTACGATTGGAGGCTGAATGAATGACGAATTATAAATTAAGCAGGAACCCGATCGTAAAGTTGGCATCCCAGTCGAACACGAACTGCTTGCACCCCGTGGCTTCTGCGATAGCCGAGTAGATATTCAGTCCCGCTTCCTGTTTGGCGCCTTCTGCTTTGTAGTCGCCGGGAGCCTTCAATACCGTGTACCGCTCTTTTCCGCTGCGGGTCTGTTTCGCGAGTTCATACGGCACACCACCGATGATGAAACAGGTGCTGCGCACATTGGACGGTATTTGTGCGGATTTGCCTTTGACTTCCTGGTACACGGCGCCCGGACTCAGGTTGTTCTGGTAATATTTGGCGCCGGGCGCTTCCAGCGTTCCATTGGGCAACCAGGAGATTTTAGTATTGCCCGAACCGATGTCCACCACGAATGCGCGGCTGTTGAAATCTTTCGGCAAAGCTGATTTGAGCGCATAACGGGCTTCCTGCTCGGGGGTAACCACATTTACATAATAGCCCATACCTTTCAGTGCGGCATTAATAGCCACCATGATCGGTTCTTTTTGCGCGCCGGAGCTCACTACAAAGTGGATATCCTTTGGTCCGACGCCGAAAGACAACATATCGGCGATATACCTTTTCAGGCCGCTTTTTACGTCATCATCAGTAGCCAGGCCTTCTTTTACAAGGCTTACTCCGAACTCGGCTTTTTCCAGTTTCCAGTTCTTCTGGGCATCCATTTTGATAATAAAGGAGTTAAAACCGGTAGCGCCGAGTTCCACGACGCCTTTCAGTTTTCCGCCATTCGGTACCGGTGCGGTGTAATTAAAAGAAACGGGCGTGAAGGTAGCGCCGCCTTTGCCTGAGCCCCAAGTGGAACTGGTGGTAGTTGGTGCGCTGCTTTCCGAGCCGGTACCCGTTGTGGGCTGTTCCGTGGTGGTCGGTTTGCTATCCGACGAACCGCCCAATCCGGGCATAAATTTGCGAACGGCAAAAAAGATACCCGCTACGATCACAAGGGTGATGAGCAGGCGGGAAAAAGTGGTTAGACGTGCCATGTGTGTGAGTGGTGAGTGGTGAATTGTGAGTGGTGAGTTGTGGTATTGCGATAATGCGCCGATGTACTGACATATTGTGCAATGAAAGGATCAAAGCCAGAAAAAATCACTCGCCTCCTTTTTAAGTGAGCGGCGCTTTTTGCCGGTCAAAGGTATAACAAGGCGGGGGAATGGCGCAAGGGGAAGTTTGAACAGGATTTCCCGGATTCAAAAAGATTTAAAGGATCGGGCCACCATTTGGCGGTTCACATAAACAAAAGCCGGGCGCAAGTATCATCCTGGCAATCCTTTTTTATCCTTTAAATCCCAATTCACACTTCCCCAACGCTTCGCAGTTCCGACTTTTTCCCTTACTTTTGCCCCGTCCAATCAAAAAAGGCCACGAACCTTTTTTATTTCACCTGTTTTTCCCACTGTTTTACATGACTGCTACGCATACCCAGCTCTCTGAGCGCGTCCAGAAGCTTGCCGAATCCGAAACCCTGAAAATGGCGCGTATGGGCCGCGAACTGCGCGCGCTCGGCCATGATGTCATCAGCCTGAGCCTTGGCGAACCTGATTTTGACACCCCGGATCACATCAAGGAAGCCGCATATCAGGCATTAAAGGACGGTTACACCAAGTACACCCCGGTAGCGGGTTTGCCGGAACTGACCAAAGCGATCAGCGAAAAATTCAAACGCGACAACAACCTGGACTACCGCCCCGAACAAATCGTGGTGAGCAATGGCGCCAAACAAACCGTGTACAACCTGTGTCAGGCTTTGCTGGATCCGGGTGATGAAGTCGTGGTATTCGCGCCGTACTGGGTTTCTTACTGGGAAATTGTCAAAATGTCGGACGGCATTCCGGTGCCTGTTTTTGCCGGTGTGGAGACTGATTTCAAACCTACGCCGCAGCAACTAGCCGATGCCATTACGGAACGAACTAAATTCGTACTGTTTTCTTCTCCCTGCAACCCGACGGGAACGGTATTCACCCGCGAGGAATTGCAGGCGTATGCGGATGTCATTGCAGCGCACGAACACGTACTGATCGTGAGCGATGAAATTTATGAATACATCAATTTTACCCACGAACATATCAGCATCGGTTCTTTCCCGAATGTGAAAGACCGCACCATTACCATCAATGGTTTTGCCAAGGGTTTTGCCATGACGGGCTGGCGCCTGGGTTATATGGGCGCACCGAAATACATCGCCGATGCCTGTTCCAAAATTCAGGGCCAGGTCACCAGCGGCGCGTCTTCGTTCGGCCAAAAAGCCGGCGCAGTTGCGCTCATGAGCGATATGGCCCCGACGGAAACCATGCGCGAAGCCTTCCGTGAACGCCGCGACATCGTGTTGTCCATGCTGGAAGAAATCCCCGGTATCCGCACCAACCACCCGGAAGGCGCATTTTATGTGTTCCCGGATGTGAGCGCGTTTTTTGGCAAATCGGATGGTCAAACCACGATCAATAACGCCGATGACTTCTGCGACTACGTCATGACCAGCGCCTATGTCGGTCTGGTGTCCGGCAATGCTTTTGGCGATCCCAACTGTTTCCGTCTGAGTTATGCGGCATCGGAAGAACAACTCCGCGAAGCGATCAGGAGAATGAAGGAAGTGCTGGGGAGGCTGAAATAGTTATTGGTTATTCGTTATTCGTTATTGGGTTTCAGGTTGAAAATTGGAGAATTGAGCAATTCTATTTCCTGTAAATACGAATAATGGTTACCACAAATCCAAATCGCCAATATGTGGTAAAAATCGCCCCAAACCGCGTGTCATCCTGAGCGCAGCGAAGGATCTGCCCAAGAAAAAGTGCAAATATTGCTTTTCAGGCTTGGGCAGATCCTTCGCTGCGCTCAGGATGACACGCGGTTTGGGGCAAATTCAAGTGATTCAAGGCGATTTTGATCTACTTTAACCCATTATTCGCATTTACAGGAAATAAGATCGCTCAACAACCCCAATTTTCAGCCTGAAACCAGATAACTGATAACCGATAACCGATAACAGAAACATGAACGATACTTTTGAAACCCTGAATCTCCAGGCGCCTCTACTGAATGCTTTGAAAGATATGGGGTTTACCCACCCTACACCCATTCAAAAAAAGGCCTTTTCCGTGGTGTTGTCGGGCAGGGATGTTATTGGTATTGCACAAACCGGTACGGGTAAAACCTTTGCCTATTTGCTGCCGATTCTGCGCCAACTGAAGTTTTCAAAGGAAAAAGACCCTCGGGTGCTGATCATCGTACCAACCCGGGAACTGGTGGTGCAACTGGTGAGTGAAATTGGAAAACTCAGCGCGTACATGGACCTGCGGGTTGCCGGGGTGTACGGCGGTACCAATATCAATACGCAGGCAAAAATGGTTGCCCAGGGTTTGGATGTGCTGGTCGCCACACCGGGCCGACTACTCGACCTGGTGTTTATCCGGGCGCTGCTGCTGAAATCCGTCCGGCAACTGGTCATCGACGAAGTAGATGAAATTCTGAACCTGGGTTTTCGCGCGCAATTGAACTCTCTGCTGGATCTGTTGCCCAGGAAAAGGCAAAACCTCTTGTTTTCGGCCACCATGACCGAGGAAGTCGACGAACTGATTCATGTCTTTTTTAATGGGCCGCAACTCATCGAAGTAACCCGCGCAGGCACGCCTTTGGAAAAAATCAGGCAAAGCGCTTACCGGGTACCCAATTTTAATACAAAACTCAACCTGCTGGAGCATTTGCTCGCCCATGACGAAAGCATGGAAAAGGTGTTGATTTTTGGAGCGACCAAACGAATGGCCGACCGGATTCACGCTTTTCTGGAAACCAAATTTCCCGATCAATTCAGCGCCACCCACTCCAATAAATCTCAGAATTTCCGCATCCAGGCCGTCGAGAAATTCCAGGATGGCACTTTGCGCGGGCTGGTGGCAACCGACTTGCTGGCCAGGGGCCTCGATGTGACGGATGTCACCCATGTCATCAATGTAGATACGCCGGATACGCCCGAAAACTATATCCACCGGATTGGCCGTACAGGCCGGGCCGATACGGAAGGCGCTGCCATTACTTTTATCGCGGAGTCGGAACTGGAATACCTGTCGCACATCGAAACGCTGATGGAAAAAACGATTCCATTGCTGCCTTTGCCCGACGATTCCGTTATTTCAACGGTATTGACCGAGGAAGAAAGAGAAGCACTGTATTCCGGCAAAAACTACATGAAAGCGCCCACTCTGCTGCATTCCAGCGGCGCATTCCACGAAAAAAAGGATAAAAACAAAAAGGTCAACCTCGGTAACGCTACAAAATACCGCAGGGAAATGAAGTACAAAAAGCCGATCAAGCGGAAGCCGAAAAAAAAGGGATGACCCTTTTTTGGTTATTCGTTATTCGTTATTCGTGGTGGTAACACTTGGCCCGCGTTTGAAGGATACCAAGCGTTACCACCACTAATAACGAATAACCAATAACGAATAACAAAATCTCCCTTAACACAACTTTAAGACTCCCCCCATTAAACGCTCCGACACCGCGACGGTCTATGTACTGTTTCCCGGCCGGAAGCGCGATTGTTTTACCCAAACTCACTTCTTTAACAACTACTTGTTTCGTCCGATAATGACCTGCATGTGTGCATCATGGTCCATATTATTCTGTCGAACCAAAGTCAAAATTCTCTCAAGATGAAAAAGACCGTTTTGCTTTTAGTTGTCCTGTTCACAGGCATTTCCATATTCCAATCCTGCAAAAAATCATCCGACACCGAAGCGGCAGATCAGGCTCTGATGACCGCCGAAGATATTTCCGCCCATGAAGATTATACCGAGCAGACCGACCTCGACGTCGATATCGCCCTGGAAGAGCGCGGCGGCGGCGAATCCTGCCCGACCATTACTTTTGCCCAGCCGGAGGATACCTGGCCCAATACCATCACGATCGATTACGGCACGGCCTGCACCCGCCCCGACGGCCGCGTACTGAGCGGTAAAATCGTCATCAACCAAACGGCAGCCATCCGCACGCCCGGCGCAGTACGCACCATCACCCACGACGCTTTTTATATCGACGGTATCCATGTGGAAGGTACCCGGACCTGGACCAACAACGGTTTGAATGCTTCCGGACTATGGTCGTACACCAAAACCGCCACGGATATGAAACTGACTTTTGAAGACGGAACTTTTGTTACCTGGAATAAAACGCGTACCAGCACCCTCATCGAAGGCGGCGGCACTTATACCCACTGGGACGACGTATGGAGCAGTACCGGTACCGCCACGGGTGTCAACCGCGCCGGCGAAGCATTCAGTGCTACCATAACTGAACCGCTGATCAAAAAAGCCACTTGCCGCTGGATTAGCTCCGGTGTACTGGAAGTGACCGTTGGCGAGCGCAGCCATTCGCTGGATTTCGGTGACGGCACCTGCGACCGTTTCGGGAAGATTACCCTGGCCAACGGGAATACGTTTACGATTCGGTTGAGAAGGTAGAAAGTGTTTTGGTATTTTGGTGTTTTGGTGTTTTAGGGTGGTTATGTGCAGTTGAGTTTTAATGAAATGCCTATATTTAGTTTAAGTTGATGATTTTCAATAACCACGGCGCACTTATACCTTTCTAACTAATTCCGGGGCGGCGAACCTTCCAAAACACTAAAACACCAAAACACCAAAACACCCAAGTACCCTTTCCATGGTATTTTTTACCCGGGAAGGGTACTTTCATTTTTATGGCACGAAAATCGCCCGTTTTTGTTCGTGTTTAATCAGAGTACCCGACCTTCAGCATTTCCTGCACTATGCCGCGCGATTCCGCCCGGCCTTTTCCACTTTTGCTGATCGTTTCATTCAACATGTTCTCCGGTACACCGGCAGATATAAAGATGTAATCGGTTTTTGGGATGTCCTCTTCCGCAGCAATTGTGGAGGGGGATTTTTGGTTTTTAGATTGAAAAAGGAACACGGATTTAATGGATGGGACACGGATTTTAAATAAATCCTTTTTATCCGTGTCCCATCCATTAAATCCGTGTTCCTTTTTCAATCTAAAAACCAGATCCCAAGAAAAGGATGAGACACGGATTTTGAATAAATCCTTTTTAATCCGTGTCCCATCCGTTCAATCCGTGTTCCTTTTTCAATCCCCCACCAAATCGGCCCAATGCCGAACATGCAGGCGCTCCTGGTGCTCCCATTCGCCGGTTTTCCAGTTATAGGCTTCCAAGGCATTAAAATTCAACTTGTAATCAAACTGGGAAGGCACATCATAGGTGTAACCGGGATAGTAGTAATCCATGCCCAGTTCCTGAGATTTCAGGATTTCCAGTAATAAAGTGTAGGAACCCAGGCTGTATTTTGAAAAATCGGGATGAAAAAAACAGTAGGTGCCGGAAACCGCTTTTTCGCCGAGGTGCATAAAACTGTATGCCGCCACTTTCCCGTCGGCCATACGCACGGTGAACGACATGCCGGTCACGGGCTCCAGATGGGCCTGGGCGCCGATAAAAGTGGCCAGCAGGTCGGGCCTTCTTTCACTGAAACGCTGTTCCGAATGCAATTGAAACAACACATCGTGTTCGGGCGTGAGATGAATGGGGCCATAATGCGCCGAAAGCCCCGCATTGCGGCGAAGCAACTGCCTCTGGCTTTTGGAAAACTGAAAATCCCGTAAACGAATCCGGAGCGGGATGGTTCCGCACATCTGACTGCGACACACTGCAAAATTGTGCCGAATGATCGAATAGCCCAATAAACGCCAACCATTTGCCATGTAGCTATCAAAAATGTTCGGATCCAGCGGTTGCATCAGGATTCGTTCATCGATCACATCTTCAAAAATGGCAGGCTGTCTCATGGGAAAGTAGAAAATCAGGGTGCAATTTTATGGTTTTTTTGGGCTATTTTATAAATAGGAATGCACTATGTCCGTTCTTTGCCCTGCTAAGTCATGCCGCAATGGGACAATGATACGCTTGATTATTTGACAATACAGAATCCGGATATGCATTTTGAATCATCGATTGCTCTGCTCTACCATACCTACAACAGTCTTTTTTTGAGTCTTCCTTTTCAGGGCATCGAGGAGACCGGGACGCACCTTGCGCTGTTTGGTCAACATTGCAAAACCGAATTTAAAGCCGGAAAAAGTCCCGTCGACATTGTCGAGTCTTTTTGGGGAGAATATTTTGAAAAAGCCGGCCCGGAAGATCGCATCACCCTGCTGTTTTATTTTATCCGGTACATCGAGCGCCAGGTGGTGCTGTTCGACTCTGTGGAAGATGCGTTGTTTGAACAAACCCATGAAATGAACGGTCCGGGCTCGCTCAAACACCTGCTGAACCGCCTCGACACAGAAGGTATGCGGGAAAAACTGCTGGAAAAAATAAAAACCTACAGCGTCCGGCTGGTACTGACGGCGCACCCGACCCAGTTTTACCCCGGCAAAGTATTGGGCATCATCAACGACCTGGGTGAAGAAATCAGGGAAAACGACCTGGAAAAAATACGCCTGCTGCTGATGCAATTGGGCAAAACTACTTTTTTTAACCGCCAGCGCCCAACACCTTACGATGAAGCACTGAGCCTCAGTTGGTACCTGGAACACATCTTTTTCCACACTTTACCCGATATTTTGTTCCGCCTGCTCCGGGCCCTGGATCAGGATGTGAGCACTTTTGAGAACCCGGGCGTGCTGGCATTGGGATTCTGGCCGGGCGGCGACCGCGACGGCAATCCCTTCGTCAATGCGGAAACCACCCAATTGGTGGCTGCGCGGCTCCGGGAGGTTGTTTTGCGCGGCTACCACCGCGATGTCAGGGAACTGAAAAGGCGCCTGACGTTCCGCGGCACGGAAGACTGGATCGCCAAAGCGGAGATGAAAATCAACAACACCCTGTACCATCCCGATAAAGAACAATACCAGACCTGCCAGGAACTGCTGGCCGATTTGCAGGAAGCGCGCAAGATTCTGGTGCAGGACCACCAGGAACTTTTCCTCGACGACCTGGATCGTTTCATCCTGAAAATCAGGATATTCGGTTTTTATTTCGCCAGTATGGATATCAGGCAGGACAGCCGCAAACACGGCGAGGTGTGGGAAGCCATTTTGAAAAACTGGAATGAAAAATTTCCCTGGTTCAACCTCGAAGAATTCCGCCAGGCCGACGAAACCACCCAGATGAACCGCCTGCTGAGTACCAATTACCATTTGGATGAAAACGACTTTTCCGACCCGTTTGTAAAAGAAACCATCCGCTCTTTCAGCGCTGTCGCCCAAATTCAGCAAAGCAATGGAGAGCAGGGCTGTCACCGATATATTATCAGCAACTGCCAGAACGCACTGAATGTCGCAGAGGTACTGGCGCTGGCAAGGCTCACCTTGCTGCCCCTGCAAACAGCCAAAAACCAAAAAAATGACACGGCAACATCCGTAACGGTACCACTCGACATCGTTCCGCTTTTTGAAACGATCGACGACCTGGCAGCCTGCGGCGGCATTATGGAAAAGTTGTACACCAATCCGCATTACAGCACGCACCTGGCGGCACGCGGGCAGGTACAACATATCATGCTCGGATTTTCCGACGGCACCAAAGACGGCGGCTACCTCCGCGCCAACTGGAGCATTTACCTGGCCAAAGAGGAACTTACCCGCGTGAGCCGGCAATATGGTGTAACGGTCATTTTCTTCGATGGTCGCGGGGGGCCTCCGGGGCGCGGCGGCGGCAACAATGCCAGTTATTACGCCGCACACGGTAAAAATATCGAAAACCACGCCATTCAGGTCACTATTCAGGGCCAGACGGTGAGTAGTACCTACGGCACCCGGGCAGCCGCTATTTTTAATACCGAAAGGCTGTTTACCGCCGGACTGGAAAACCACCTGTTTGAAAGCCATGCCGACGAACTGACAGCGGATGACCATAAACTGCTCGATGAACTGGCGGATGCTGCCTACCACACTTCCCTGGAAGTGAAAAATCACGCCGATTTTGTACCTTATCTGGAAAAAATGACCCCCTTGAAATGGTACGGCGACACCAACATCGCCAGCCGGCCCACCAAACGCAGCGGAAACGGCGGCTTGCGGTTTGAAGACCTTCGGGCCATTCCTTTTGTGGGTGCATGGGCGCAAATGAAACAGAATATCCCCGGGTATTTCGGTTTGGGCGGCGCTATTTTCAGTTTCAAAAAAGCCAAACGCGACGACTTGCGGAACCTGTACCAGCGTTCGCTTTTCTTCCGCACCCTGCTCGAAAACTCCATGCAATCCCTGGCAAAATCCAATTTTGACGTGACCCGTTACCACGCCGCGCACCCGCGATTCGGTCCTTTCTGGAAAAAACTGTACGAAGAATACCTGCGCACCGGCGAAATGCTGCGCGATCTCTCGGGTCAGGAATTGTTGTCCAGCAATGCCATGTCGCGGGTCAGTATTTCCATTCGGGAGAATATCGTATTGCCGCTCATCGCTATTCAGCAGTTTGCCATGCAGCGTTTGCAGGATGAAAAGTTGCCGGCGAAAGAGGTAGAAACGTACCAGCACCTGGTTTTGCGGGCGATGTTCGGGATAATTAATGCGGCTAGGAATGCTGCTTAATATGTGTTTTTGTGTTTTGGTATTTTAGTGTTTTCGAGGATCATTGCTCATGAATTTACAGTTAGACTAACCCCTAAACTGGGTATTTGATCACGTAACAACTCAAGCCCAGGTGCATAGATTTCTAAAACACCAAAACACCAAAACACCAAAACACTTTGATAACCAATAAGTTAGTTTTCATTAAACAAAATTGGCACAGCTTTTGAATTTATTGAGTCGTCGCACCCAAACCGATCAGCGACCCAATAATTATGAAATCGAAAAGTAAATCCATCATCACGATTGCCACATTGCTGTTCCACATCGCATTATTGTACATCACTTTCCAGCAGATGAACTAGCACGAATGGGAAGCAGGACTGCTATCACACATTAATTGATATATTTGTCCTGTTCAAAATTCGTTGCATGCGCTTATTCTACTCCCGCCGTTTCCGGCTTATCCTTTTGTTATCGACAGTCTGTTTATTGACCCATGCACAAACCGTGCAGCTCAATGAATTGCTGGCATCCAACCAGTCGGTAATAGCCGATGAAACCGGCGACTTTGAGGACTGGATTGAGCTCTACAATCCAGACACGGTTGCGCTTGATCTATCCGGTTATTTTATCTCGGATAATGCAGCAAACCCTCAAAAATGGCAGGTCCCTGCGGGTGTTTCCATCGCTGCCGGCGGTTTTCTACTTTTTTGGCTGGACGATGAGCCTGCGGAAGGGCCAACACACCTGCCTTTCAAACTCAATGCCGCCGGCGAAGATTTGTTGCTTGTTTCGCCCGACAGCACGATTCTCGATCAGATCAGTTTTACACAGCAACTGACGGATGTTTCCCTGGCCCGCCTGCCCGATGGTACCGGCGCCTGGGTTTCGTGTCCCAGCCCGACGCCTGGTTTTTCCAATAGCCTGTCTACCAGTTTGCCCTCCACGGATACGCCGCATGCATCCGTTTCGAGCGGACGATATGATCAGCCTTTTCAATTGTATTTCAGCAGCACGACACCGGGCGCTGAAATCCGCTTTCGCATGGATGGCGCCTTGCCGGACGAAACCGACTCCTTGTTTACACAAGCAATTGATATTCAAACAACTACAGTGATCAGGGCCCGCGTGTTTGCTCCGGGTTATTCACCGGGGAGCGCCTCTGCCAATAGTTACCTGTTTGTACCTGCACACAGTTTTCCCGTGGTTTCGCTGGTCTTCGACCCGGGCGATTTTTTTGATTCTTTGAGCGGTATTTATATCAACCCGCTGACGCTAGCAGAAATAGAAGTCCCTGTACACGCCACCTGGCTGGATCAGGGCGGAGATATCGGGTTTGATCTGGATCTGGGTGCTGAACTTTTTGGCAGCGGAAGCCTGACACTGCCTCAAAAAAGCCTGCTGCTAAAAGCGGAACCCGCATTTGGCGCGCAGGAAATTGAATATCCGATTTTCCCCGAACTGGAGGCGGATACCTACAAAAGTTTTGTGTTGCGCAACAGCGGGCAAGATTGGGGCGTAACGATGTTTCGCGACGCAATGGTCGGCTCCCTGGGTCGCAACACCTCGGATCTGGCGCCGATCCTGCGCGATTTACCCCTGACTTTTCAGGCACTCCAGCCTGCTGTTGTTTACCTGAACGGGCAGTATTGGGGCATTCACAATGTCCGGGAGCAGCACAACAAACATTTCATCCGGCAGCATTTTGGTGTGGATGGCGACGAGGTCGATTTTATTGAATTTTACGGAAATGCCCTGGAAGGTGACAGCATCGAGTGGCAGTCTTTCTGGCAATGGATGTCGGACAATAATTTCCACAGTGATTTGAAATTCAATGAATTAGCGCAAAAGAGCGACATCCCCAATTTTACGGATTACTGTATTTTTCAAATTGCAACGGACAATGTGGACTGGCCCGGGAAAAACTGGCGTCGGTTCCGGCCGCATGGCCCGGATAGCAAATGGCACTGGCTGCCTTTTGATTTTGACCTGAGTTTCGGATTGATGAATACGGATTTCAGTTGGAATACGGGTTTTGCCGGCCAAAATGCATTTGCGAGGGCCAT
>JADLCC010000519.1 GCA_020847425.1 Saprospiraceae bacterium | reverse complement strand
TTGTAAAAAGATTTGAAGAAGAAACCAACCTGCGCTGCCATATCGTGGTTGACGCTTCTTCGACCATGTACTATCCCTGGGACGAAAAACAACCCGACAAGTACAAATACCTGAATAAATTCTGCTTCGCCGCACAATCCGCTGCGGTGCTGATGAATGCGCTCAAACGCCAGCGCGATGCTTTTGGGCTGACCTTGTTCGACGACGATGTGCGGTACAGCACCGGCGCCAAATCGAGCACCGTACATTACCGGATGCTGCTGGCGAAACTCATCGAAAATATTGAAAACCCGCAGTTGAATAAAAGTACCGACCTCGCAGCGAGCCTGCACCAGGTTGCGGAAAGTATTCACCGCCGCTCCCTGGTGGTGGTTTTTACTGATGTGATGGAACAACCCGACAAGGCGGAAGACCTCTTTGCGGCGTTACAGCACCTGCGGTATGCCAAACATGAGGTCATTCTTTTTCACGTAACAGACAAAAGCAAGGAACTGGATTTTGAGTTTGAAAACCGCCCCTACATTTTTGTGGATATGGAAAGCGGCGAACAAGTAAAACTCCAGCCCAACCTGGTCAAAGAATACTACATCAAACAAGTGGCCGAATTCACCGCACAGCTCCGCATGAAATGCCTGCAATTTAAAATCGATTTTGTGGAAGCCGATATCAACAAGGGTTTCCATCAAATTTTGCAGACCTGGATGGTGAAACGCGCTAAAATGGGGTAACTTTAAAATAAAATGGCAAAACAACCAACCGTCATACTCTCCGAAATATCAACGGAAGCGCCGAAAGGCATCAAAAAAGATGACCTGAAAGCAGAAACTGAAAAACTGGTGAAACGCCTCGGCGAGCTCCACCACCTGATGTACGCTGAAGGCAAACACTCCGTTTTGGTTATTTTCCAGGGAATGGATGCCAGCGGAACGGACGGCGCTGTGCGCAATGTTTTTCGCGATTGCACCATCGCCGGGCTCGATCTGGTGTCGTTCAAAAAACCCACCGAAGAGGAGTTTGCCCACGATTTTCTGTGGCGCGTGCACCGCTGGGTCCCGCAAAAAGGGATGCTTACGATTTTTAACCGCAGCCATTACGAAGACATCCTGATCCAGCGCGTACACAACTGGATCGACATGGAACGGGTAAAAAAACGGATGGCCGCTATCAATGCGCTGGAAGAATTACTGGAATTTGACAACAATACTGTGATTTTCAAATTCTACATGCATATATCCAAAGAAGAACAGGAAGAACAGCTGCAACAGCGGCTCGACGATCCGACCAAATTCTGGAAACACAACGACGGCGACTGGGAAGAACGCAAACACTGGGATGCGTACATGGAGGCCTATGAATACGCCATCAATGCAAGCAGCGTGCCCTGGCATATCTGCCCGGTGGACAACCGCTGGTACCGCGATTATTTTATTGCAAAAACAATGGTGGAAGCACTGGAAAAGTTGAATATGCAACTGCCGGTGCCAGAAAAGAAATAAAAAAGGGCAAAGGATAAGCAGGAGTCCTCCCGAATTTTGAAGTGCCTATGTGGTAAAAATTATGCTGAAATAACTCTGTCCCGGCGTTTGATATTCCACCTGCAAAGCATCCGCTATTGTCGCCGCAATATCTGCAAAAGAGCCTCTTACGCCGATGTTTGTGCCGGCTTTCACCTGTTGGCCGTAATTCAAAATGGGAATGTACTCCCGCGTATGGTCATTGCCATGGAAAGAGGGATCGTTGCCATGGTCGGCCGTAATGATGAGCAAATCGCCTGTTTTCAGGTTGTTCGTTATTTCCGGCAAATACGCATCAAATTCCATCAATGCATTTGCATACCCTTCTATGTCCCGGCGGTGCCCGAAGAGCATGTCAAAATCCACAAGATTGGTAAAAACAAGTCCGGAACCGGGCGCTTTGATGGCGTCAATCGTGGCGTGAATACCCTCCAGGTTATCGGCTGTTTTTACATATCGGGAAATACCTTTTCCATTAAAAATATCTGATATTTTCCCAATGGCATACACCTCTTTTCCACTTGCCCGAATGGCGTCCAGAACTGTTTCCGGCGGATCGACGGCAAAGTCTTTGCGCCTGCTGGTTCGGGTATAATGGCCCGAAGTTCCTGTAAACGGCCTTGCAATGACCCGCCCCACCTCGAAATCGCCAACGAGCATATTGCGCGCGATCCCGCAGATTTCATATTGTTTTTCAATGGGATATATGGTTTCGTGCATGGCAATCTGAAACACACTGTCGGCTGAAGTGTACACGATCGGGGATTTCGTTTGCAGGTGTTCGTCGCCCAGTTCGTTGATAATAGCCGTGCCGGAAGCGGCAATATTTCCGATGGTTTTTATCCCGATGGCTCTTTCAAATTGTTCGATAAAGGCCGCCGGAAAACCCTTTTCAAAGACCGGAAACGGCTTTTCGAGTACCGCGCCGCTGATTTCCCAGTGTCCTGTTGTGGTATCTTTTCCCGCCGATTTTTCCATGGCTTTGCCGAATGCGGCGGTCGGCGACGCTGTTTTCTCCAGGGCATTGTCCGGGTCGATATTTCCCAGCCCCATTGCAGTCAGGTTGGGAATTTTCAAACCAGGATACAGTTTTGCAATATTACCCAAAGTATTGCTGCCGGTGTCGTTGTACAAGTGGGCGTCGGGCAGTTCGCCGATGCCGACACTATCGAGCACGATTAATATGACTCTGTTCATTTAAAGTCTGGTTTGAATAGTTTGATGGTTTGATGGTTTGGGGTGGCAACTCAAGCCTTGAAAAAAAACTTTATCTGTGCATTTTATAAACCCTATCAACCCTTATCAACCTTTATCAACCCTCATCAACCCTCCAACGCAGGTTCCGTCGCCTCATCATCTTCTATATCTACAGGTTGTTGCTCCACCGGTGGCGTATGGCTGAGGTCTTGCAGTGAAAAATCGGGATCCCAAGCCCACAGGCCTTCTTCATATTCGCGGGTCATAAGTGCCACGTTATCCAGGTGGTATTTTTGTTGCAGCCGGGGGAAATTATACCGCGCCCACAAAGAAGATTCATCGAAAGGAACACCTGTTGCGATACTTTCCCGCAAGGCAAAAATATAGGCCAGGCTTTCCGTACGGCGGTGCAACCAGTCGTTGATGGTCAGCGCCGGGTCGCCGTGCCCGGGTATCATGCGCGTGAACCAGTTTCGGTCGTGGATGACGGGCAGTTTTTCCAGGGTATTGACATAATCGATGCTGCTGTGGTAAATAAAAGGAAATTCCACATTAGACAAATAATCACCTGCAATACAAACGCCGAGTTGCCAGATCACGATCATCATGCTGTCGGCAGTATGCCCCGGTGTGAGGTAAAAGGTCATTTTGGTATGTCCCTGCCGGTACTGTACCCCGTCGCGGAAAACCGTAAAATCGCCGTTCGGGTATTCGATGGGGTAGGGCCTGCGGATGTAGTATTTTTCATCAAAATCGAGTATTTGCTCGATGATTTCCTCTTTTTTGGGGTTTTCTGCCATGGCTTTGGACACAAACACCTTATCTGCATCAAATGCTTTGTACCCAATAATATGATCGTAATCGGAATGTGTGAAAATCAGAAAAACGGAACGGCCCTGCCGGATACTGTCCACGTAATGCCTGATATGCATCACTTCGTCGGGGAGCCAGCAAGGGTCGACCACCAGAATAACGTCCTCCGTATTGATGACAGTTGTATTCGTTTGGAAAAGGGCGCTTTGAAAAATGGTAATATTCGGGTCACGAAAGATTATTTTATTCATAGCAGGTCTCTTGTTGATTGTTTTCAGTGGGTAGCTTTACAGTGCAGTCTGAAGGGAATTGATTACTTTTGCGGTTTCTTGTCTGCCGGCGCCAGGACGCATGTTCAAAATGAGGTTGGCAAACCGGGAAATGGGATGTTGTTGATCCATGTGGTGGTACACTTGTAAACCTCCACACAAAAGTAATCAAAACAAACCCCTTAATTTTCACTCTACACAAAAAATGGGAAATATTGTAGCCATAGTTGGCCGCCCGAATGTCGGGAAATCTACGCTTTACAACCGCCTGGTCGGGTCGCGCGATGCGATTACGGACGACTTTTCAGGTGTAACACGCGACCGGAAATATGGTTTCTGCGAATGGAACGGCAAGCGTTTTACCGTGGTGGATACCGGCGGGTTTGTACACGGTTCCGATGACGTTTTTGAAACGGCCATCCGCAACCAGGTGCGTATTGCACTGGAAGAAGCGGCAGTGGTGCTGTTTATGGTGGATACACAAACCGGTATCACCGACCTCGATGAAGAAATTGCCAAAGGATTGCGGCGGGGTAATAAACCCGTTTTTCTGGTGGTCAACAAGGTCGATAACAGCAAGAATCTGCTGGAAGCCAATGAATTCTGGGGGCTTGGTTTTGAAAACACCTTCTTTATAGCATCCATCAGCGGAAGCGGTACCGGCGACCTGCTGGATGCCGTGGTCGAACATATCGAGGATAAGGAACCGCTGGAAACGGAACTGCCTAAATTCTCCATCGTAGGCCGCCCGAACGTGGGGAAATCTTCGCTGGTGAATGCCTTGCTGGGGGAAGATCGACTGATCGTTACCCCGATTGCAGGCACAACCCGCGATCCGACGCACTCTACCTACAATAAATTCGGGAAGGAGTTTATCCTGATAGATACGGCAGGTATCCGCAAAAAAACCAAGGTGGAAGAAGACCTGGAGTTCTATTCCGTCATGCGCGCGATCCGTGCAGTGGAAGAATCGGATGTCTGCCTCATGGTACTCGATGCGGAACTCGGCCTGGAATCGCAGGACCTGAATATCCTGCGTCTGGCGCAAAAACGCCACAAAGGCATCGTGATCCTGGTGAATAAATGGGACCTTATTAAAAAGGAGACCAATACGGCCCGCGATTATGAAGCCGCCATCAAAAACAAACTGGCGCCTTTTAATGACGTGCCGATTCTGTTCATCTCGGTACATGACAAGCAGCGCATCTTCCAGGCCATCGAAAAGGCCATAGAGGTGTATGAAAACCGGGCCCGCCGGATCAAAACGGCCGAACTGAATGAATTCGTCACCGAAGTGATTGAAAAAACGCCGCCACCATCCGTGAAAGGCCGCTTTCCGAAGTTCAAATACGTTACACAATTGCCAACGCCTTATCCATCGTTTGCTTTTTTTGTCAATAATCCGAACTGGGTACGCGATTCGTATGTTCAGTTTCTGGAAAATCAATTGCGGGAAAAGTATGCGTTCTGCGGATCGCCGATGGAGGTGTATATGAGATCGAAAACGTGAGTGGTGAGTCGTGAAACGTGAGTCGTGAGTCGTGAGTGGCATCCACTAAGAAGAACGCACTCAATTATCCTCTAACTGGATGCGACTCACGTTTCACGACTCACGATTCACGCATTCCCACCTTGCACCCCACTTTCGCATAAAACAAAATATACGAGTAACAAACCACCATAATCACCATAAAGGCAGAACGGAAGTCGAGGCCGGCGACATGGTTTTCATACAGCCAGCCGTAGAAAGGCGGGATAATCGCGCCGCCTACAATACCCATTACCAGTAAAGCCGAGCC
>JADLCC010000518.1 GCA_020847425.1 Saprospiraceae bacterium | reverse complement strand
TATTGGTTGTGGAACCAGGCGACGCGAACCGGCCGTTCATTTCGGGGCACGCATAGCGCTGAAGGACTTCCAGGGCATTTACCTAATCTTTCCGAAACACCGGACTTGTTGCACCACCTGGCATTCGGCCACCGCAGGTTCTCGATCATTGACCTGTCTGTGGCGGGCCACCAGCCGATGCAGGCGCGGGACGTTGTGCTGTTGTACAACGGTGAAATATATAATTTTCAGGCGCTTCGCAGCGAATTGGAAAGCCTGGGCCATACTTTTTCCTCCCGTTCGGATGCAGAAGTTGTGATCTCTGCTTACCGGCAATGGGGAACAGACTGCTTTGCCCGGTTCAGGGGCTTTTTTGCCCTGGCGCTTTTTGATACCCGGGACAATACCTTGGTGCTGGCCCGGGACCCGCTGGGAAAAGCGCCGCTTTACGTGCTGCGCCGACCGGGCGCCTGTTATTTTGCATCCGACATAAAACCATTGTTTGCTGCCTGTCCCGAAGAACGTACAAAAGTGCGCGCGGGCGCTGTGACGGAATACATCGGTCATAGCCTGCGCGATGTTGGGAACCGCACATTCTGGGAAAATATCACAACACTGCCCGCCGCTTCCTGGCTTCAAATCGACTTAAAAACGGGAGAGTCGACCCAGGCAACTTACTGGACTATCCCCGAACAACGGCTTTCTTCTAACAATATAACGCTCGAAAATGCTGCCGTACAACTCAGGCATTTACTCAGCCAATCTTTGCTTCGCAGGCTTGTAGCAGACCGGCAAGTTGGATTTACCTTGAGTGGCGGGCTCGATTCGTCGGCGCTGCTGGCCTTGTATGCGCAAACACCCGATGCGCCGAAAATGCCTGTTTTTACAGTACAGTTTTCCGATCCGAAATACAACGAAACAGCATTTGCCCGGCAGGTCATTCAACGTTATCCCGCTCATTTTGAACACATTATGGTTGATGGTGAAGCGCGGACATTGGCTGATGAATGGGATACTTTTATGGAAATTCAGGAAGAACCGTTTCACGATCCGGCATTGTTTACCGACTACTACCAGCAGCGGATATTGAAGGCATCCGGGGTAGATATCAATCTGAATGGCGCGGGTGGTGATGAGTTGCTGGCAGGATATCCGGCTTATTACCCACCGCACATGCGGTGGTTGTGGCAGCAGGGCGTGCGCAAGTGGCCCCAGATCGCGGCAGATGCAGCCGGTATTTTTGAAAATATACCCCTCGCAGACTTATGGACGATCGTCAAGAAAAAATGGGGGGCACATCCTGCGTCACAGGCTGATCCGTTTCTGCGGACAAAGCCGGAACAGCATTTTGCAATGTCAACAGATTTCTCTGAATCTATGCGACAGCGGATGGGGGAGGGGTTGATGTATTACTGGATGCGGAGTCAGCACAAAAACTATATGCATGTGCCGGTGGAGCCGCGTTTGCCATACCTGGATGTGGACCTGGTTGATTTTTGTTTTACGCTACCGCCAGATTACCTTATCCGGAATGGATGGACCAAATACCTGCTTCGCCGTGCGGTAGCGGATATTTTGCCGCCTGAAATTGTCTGGCGAAAACGCAAAATGGGTTTTCCATTCGACACAAAAACGTGGTTGATGCAGCAGGAGCAAGCACTTTGCCACTTGCTTCGCCGCGACCTGGATAACCCCTGGATCGATGTTCCCGCTGTGTTGAAGTGTTATCCTGTATTGCTAAAACACGATGCACAACTGTTGTGGCGGCTGGTTTGTCTGAGCCTTTGGCACCTGAAAATGATCCGGCAAGAAAACCTGATTCCATGAACACTAAAGCGCGCGGAGTTTCCATATTTGCCGGCGTTCGCTACCTGGCAGCTGGTACATTGGCCGTCAATATCGGGCGATTGGCATTGCTGCTGGCCTTATCCAGGTTGCTGCCTGCTACAGCATTCGGGGTATTGTCGCTGGCTACTGCAGTGGTCAGTTTCTCCTCTTTTTTTGTGGATGCGGGCGTGAGCAATGTGTTTTACCAGGCAGAATTGAAGGATGACAAAGCGCGTTCATCCCTGTTCTGGCTGAATGTACTGCTGGGCCTTTGTCTGGCAACCGTACTAGTGCTGTTCAGCCCGGTGCTGGCCCGTTTTTATGCAATCCCCGATTTTCATTTCGTTTTGTCTTTTGCGGCATTGGGGCTGGTGTTCACGGCTGTAGCAGCACAGCACAGGGTATTGCTACGCCGGATGATGCGCTTCGATCTGCTGGTCAAAATTGAAAGTATTGCGTTTGTAGTGAATGCCGTAGTGACACTCATCGGTGTTATTTGGGGCTATGGCGTGTATGCCATGGTGGCGGGCACACTGCTGAACAACCTGATTGCTGCGATCGGATACCTATGGGCCGGTGGAAGACAACTGCTGCCCGGATGGGTTTTTAGTCTGGCAGCCGTGCGGCCATTTCTGGCTTTTGGATTGTACCAGATGGGGGAGCGGCTTTCCAATTTTTTAGCAGAGCGCTCCGATGTTTTTATTATCGGAAAGGTATTGGGCCCCGGACCGCTTGGTTTATATGATGTGATGAAGCAACTTTTATCGCGACCGGAGAGCCTTATCAATCCTGTAATTGCCCAGGCAACCCTGCCAATGATGGCAAAAAAAAGCAGTAACATATTGTTTGTCAGGAAGATATATTTCAAAGGCCTGGAGACAAGCAATACCCTGAACATGGCGGTGATGGGGCTGGTATTTTGTGCCGCCGAACCTTTTCTGGCGATCATTACCGGTCCGCAATGGGCCGGCGAAGCGGATACTTTTCGGTGGCTGGCTGCGTATTTTATTGTTCATGCATCGTTTAACCCCGTCGGCGCTTTGCTGCTGGCCAAAGGACGGGCCGATCTCGGGTTTTGGTGGAACCTGGCCATGCTGTTGCTGGTACCGGCATTTGTCTGGGCAGGGGCGTCAGGGGGCATCACGGGTATTGCTGCATTGCTGTTTCTGTTGTTTACAGGATTGATCATTCCGGTATATTATGTCATGATTCGCCCGTTGACAGGCGCCTCATTAACTGATTTTGCACGCACTTTTTTTCGCCCCCTTGCCATGGCATCTATCAGCGGGCTTGTTGCCTGGCCTTTTGCGCAGGCATCTTTTTTATCTCCATTTCAGGCACTTGCGGCTGCTGCACTTGTTTTTTCAGGTGTTGCTTTCATGTGGTTGAAAAAATATCAAAAGGACACGTTGCGGCTGATCCGGCGGATAGTATTAAAAAGATAATCGGGGCGATTAACGGTCGTTCACATGTTCCCAGCGCACTTTTCCTGCCTTGTCCTTTATGACCAATTCAAGTTTTTTGAGGCGGTGCTGCATGCTACTGTTGTCGTCTACCCAAAAGCAGAGTTGCCAATCCCAGCTCAGGCTGTTGTCGGCCGGGTCTTGAAAATTTCTGACACAGGATTTCAGTTGGCGGTAGGTGAAAACCTGATTGTTGGCAAAACCGGCCGGGTTCAGCGCACTCAGTTGCATCCTGTAACTGTTGTGTTCAACAGAAATAAGGCTTTGTGCGCCCGTCGAATCGGCAAACACAACATCCTTCAGCAGGTTGCCGATAAAATCATCCCGGTGCCACTGACAACGCTCGCAGTCAGGCAGCGCCGGCGAAAAATCATTGTGGTACCGCTCGACAAAAGGCATATAAGCGGCTATTTTTCTTTTATCGAGCGCCTGCGAAATCAACTTCAATTCATTTTCTTTTTCAAAATTGCAGGGATCGTATGAAAACACTTCCATATCATCTAAAATACTGTCTGTTAATACTTTGTACATTTTGAAGTAATCAAACAGGTTGCATTCGAGGTATAAAAACGACAACTTTTCCAATGAAGCGCTATCCGTTTTTGCAGGAAAGTCGTTCAGGAAATTATATGAAATATCCAGCGCCCGCAGAGATTCCGGCACTTCCGGAATTTGCGTCAGGTAATTGCGGGCCATCGATAAGGATTTCAGTTTTTTAAAAGATTTGAGCGGTAAAAGGGTCTGGATATCATCCAGTTTGGAACAATCAATGGTCAGCCAGCCCAGCGCAGGAAATGCCCGGTTGATTTCTGTCAGCAGGTTTTTGCAGTGCCTGTTGAAATTCCCGATGCGCCCGAACCGCAATTCGCGCAATTCCTCCATAAGCCCGGCGTCGAGGTGGCAGGAATCCTGCTCGATAAAATCGGTATCGTAAAATCCAATGGAAACAATATCGTTTTTGAATTTTTTGAACAATTTATCTTCCGGGTCCTGGGCCATGCGCTTTTTGAGTTGGTCATTGATTCCTTGTAAGGAGATATTCGGACAATGCACAAAAGTGAGTTCGAACAGGTGGTTGAAACGACTCAGTTCATCGGGTAACTCCTGCCAGGTGACATCCCGGATTTGCAGATGCTTGATCACTTTATGGTATCCTGACCAGAGTCGGGGTGTCCCCGGCGGAACATCTTGGCCTAAAAACATTTTGAGCGTATCGATGACCCGCTGGTCGCCTTCCGTGCTGTTATTACCCGCAACTGCTACATGCTCCAGGGCGCCCTTGCGCAGTGTTTTCAGTTCCTGCGCTATTTCATGGTAATGGAAAAACCGCTGTCCGGCCAGGTTTGTTTGACCCAAAAACAACATAAGCAGGGCCAGGCAGATCGGTGCATATTTTGATATTGACATGACTTTGAAAGGGTTGAATGTGGTGTGTAAGGAAACCGGTGCGCTATGTTTGAACATTTAAGTATCTGAAGATAAATGATTCATTATCAGTTAGATGCTTGAATATTTAGGTGTTCACTTAAACGTCCAGTTCGTATAAGGATACATCAGGTCCGTATTTACTTCGTAATAGAAACGGGGTTTTTTATAATACATCGACTGACTTTCCCAGGGGAAAAGCGGCGTACTGACGCCACCGATTTTAAGGAAAATATTCCGAACGATGCTATAAGGCAAATGTGCATAACCCTGGTGGGCAAAGCGCTGCATATCGCGCCCCCATTTATAATCATCTTTTCCGAGTAAAAAACCAACTCCTCCGAATCCCGTCTCAATGCGCCCGCGAATGCCGTAGTAGCCATGAAAACTGTTTTCAAGTCCCAGCACATCGTACATACCCATGCGTACCTGATTGTTTCCCAGCCTCTTATGGGTTCTCCTGTCGGTGATCATACGAAGCGAGGCGCCGAATTCAACTTTTTGCAGGCTTTCCGGCCGATAGTCAAACACTTCGTTCGCATTCCGGCTGCGTTTTTCCAGCGGACGGAAATAAGCGGTGATAAATGCCGAATTTGTTTCGCCGTGGTCGTGGTTGGTCAGGAAGCCCCGCATAAATTTGGGGATAAACACGTCGTTGCCCCAGTTGATGTTGAAGCCCCATCGGTCATCGAGCCCGGCCACATTCAGCGTGACATAACCAACCGTATTGCTCAATTTGCGGTAATAATAGGAGTGGTAGCGGGACGTCATATCGTACCG
>JADLCC010000517.1 GCA_020847425.1 Saprospiraceae bacterium | reverse complement strand
TTTATCAAAACGTGCACGCCGGGCCCGTGACCTCGCCCGATGAGATCCGGAAAAACCTGGTATCGCAACTGACCGCACCGGTCCGCTGGACACAAACCATTGAAAATATGATCGCCGACGGTATCACGACATTCGTGGAAGTGGGCACGGGGGCCGTTTTGCGCGGACTGATCCGGAAGATTAATAAGGACGCGCTGACGGAAGCGTTGTAGTGTTTTGGTGTTTTAGTGTTTTAGTGTTTTGGGGGCGCTGCTTTTGGTGTTTGCTGTTATTCAAAATCCAATACCAATTAAAGAACACATTTCTGTTCCTTGGAACCTAAGCCAAGGGTTGGTTCCCTAAAACACCAAAACCCTAAAACACAAAAACACTTAGATGAGGTAAAAAAATTTGGAGACTACAAATCCAACCTTTACTTTCGTACCTGACACAATTAAGTACGATATATGGCGACACAATCTCTGGTGAAAAGTGGACAAGTCCTGTTGGCTGACCCGTTTATGCTCGATCCTTATTTTCACAGAGCGGTGATACTGCTTTGTGAACACCACCAGCAAGGCAGTGTCGGATTCATCCTCAATAAGAGTATCGATATGAAGGTGAATGACCTGATGGCTGAATTTCCAACTTTCGACAGCGAAGTGTTTTATGGCGGTCCGGTACAAACAGATACGCTGCACTACATCCACAACGTAGGCGAATTACTGGATGAAAGTGTACAGGTGGCCAACGGCGTTTGGTGGGGCGGCGACTTCGATAAACTGAAGTTTTTGATTGGATCCGAACTCATCAAACCCGAAAATATCCGGTTTTTTGTCGGCTATTCCGGCTGGTCGTCCGGCCAGTTGATGGAAGAAATGGAAATCGGCTCCTGGATGACCGCTCCGATGGACGCCAATTACCTCTTCAAACTGCAACCCGGCCAACTCTGGAGCAGCGTGATGTACAACAAAGGCGATTTGTATGAAATCATTTCTGATATGCCCGAGCATATCTCTTGGAATTGATTTTTTTCAATGTAAGTCTGTCACCTGCACGCGCTCCACATTATTCAAGATCAGTTGAATGTGTTTTTCGTGGGCCTGCTTTTCATATTCGCTGATCATTTCCAGCACATCGTAGTCGATAAACCGGCTGTCTGAACCGTCGATGGTAAGGACGGAGTAGGGCGGTACCTTGTCGAGCGCTTTCCGGAGTTTCACTTTGTTTAAAAAAGTGACCATCGAGTTCAGTTTGATGTAAAAATGCTCGGTCGCCGATACCCGGTGTTGTTCAATTTTGTATTCCGCGTTAAAATTATTGCTGACGAGGAAGTAAATCGAAATGGACAGTCCAATCGCTACACCTTCCAGCAAATCGGTGGCCAGGATGACAATAATGGTGATCACAAATGGCAGAAACTGGTTCCAGCCCAGTCGGTACATCCTGCGGTACAAGGCTGGTTTGGTGAGGTTGTAACCGGTAATCATCAATATGGCCGCCAGAGAAGCGTACGGAATGGTATTCAATGCAAACGGAATGGTCGCCACGGCCAGCAGCAGCAGTACGCCATGGGTAAAGGAGGATAATTTGGTGCGCCCGCCGGCGTCCACATTGGCGGCGCCCCGAACAATCACGGCGGTCATCGGAATGGCGCCCACGAGCCCGCAGGCCATATTTCCCACACCTTGTGCCAGTAATTCGCGGTTGACGGGCGTTTTCCGTTTCAGCGGATCCAGTTTGTCGATGGCTTCCACGCACAGCAGGGTTTCGAGGCTGGCCAGCAGTCCGATGGTAAAAGCGTCTTTAAGAACTCGGGGTTGACTCATCCATTGCGAAAAATCAGGGGTGGTGATGGCCCCAAAAATATTATCGGGAATCTGTACGACCTGCCCGGCTTTTAAAGCCCATGCCGGGAGCACCCAGTTGAACGCTGCGCACATACCAACGCCGACCAATACCACCAGCAGGGGGAGCGGCAGCCATTTGGCGTACTTGCGGAAATAGGCGCCCAAAAACACCAGCAATACCAGCGATACGGCGGTAATAGCCAGGACCGATCCCGAAAAGTGCAGGTAAAAATTCTGGGCATTCATGTAAAAATGGTTGGAACTGAACAGTCCCAAAAATCCTTCCGTCCAGAAATCGGGCTGGTCGTATCCCAACGCGAGGGGTATTTGTTTGGAAATCAGGATAATACCAATGGCCGCCAGCATTCCTTTGATGACCGATGAAGGAAAAAAGTTGGCGACGGTGCCCAGGCGCAACAAACCCAAAACGATCTGAAATGCTCCGGCAAAAAATACCGTGAGCGCAAACAGGCGGTAATCGCCCAGTCCGATGATCGAAGCGGCCACCACAGTGGTCAGACCTGCTGCCGGCCCCGATACGCCCAACTGCGAACCACTAACCAACGAGACTACCAGTCCGCCGATCACGCCGGAAAAAATACCTGCATACAATGGAGCGCCGGAAGCCAGTGAAATACCGAGACACAGCGGTAAAGCGACCAAAAACACCGTCAGACCTGCCGGCAGGTCGTGCTTGAGCCAGATCATGCGGTAATAATGCAGTTTGCGGGGCTGGAATACGGAGGAAGGTTTCATAAAAGGATGGAAACGCGGAACATATGCGCATTTTGTGCTGCAAAGGTAATGTTTTCGCGTTCACTCGTTCGGTTCCTGCGTATTATGACGGTTTGATGAAAGGGATAATCTATTAAAACGCTTCCCGTTTTTTTAATTCCTTACTACTGTTTCTGCACTTACCTTCACAACTAAATTTTCGGAAATGCCACATATACCTCTTCCGACACACCTGCCCGGAATAACCGGCCTGCTGGAATACCGCCGCGATACCGCCGAACCAATCCGTGCCCTGACCCAACTGATCCTGCGCGGGGAGTCCTCGCTCACTTTTGCGGAGCGTGAACTGATCGCCTCGCTGGTTTCGCACCGCAATGAATGCCAGTTTTGTTCGGCGGCACATTCGGCGGTAACGGATCTTTTGCTGGGAGAAAGTACCACCTGCGCACTGGTCAGGCAGGATTACGAGACTGCGCCTGTTTCCGATAAAATGAGAGCCTTGCTGCATATTGCGGCCCTGACACAACAAAATGGCCGTTTTGTAACGGATACTGCCATACAACGCGCGAAAAACGCAGGCGCTACCGATCGGGAAATACACGACACTGTTTTGATCGCCGCTCTTTTTTGTTTTTACAATAAATACGTGGACGGGCTCGCTACCGAACTACCTGCCGATCCTGCCTATTTTCAGCAACTGGGCGAACGGATCGCGGTGAGTTATGGGAGAAGAGCGGAAGGATATTCAGAGAAGTGAGAAGTGAGAAGTGAGAAGCGCTTCGCTCAAACGCTACTTGGGAGTCTTGGGCGAAGCACCACTAATAACCAATAACCAATAACTAAAATGCCACATATCGAACTCCCTGCGCAGGTTCCCGGAATCAGGAGCCTGGTTTTGTTTCGTCCGGATACGGGTAAACACCTGTATGAATGGGCGCAAGTGCTGCTGCGCGGTGGCGATTCGCCCCTTTCGGAAGCGGAGCGGGAACTTATTGCGGCTTTTGTTTCCCACCGCAATGCCTGCACTTTTTGTATGTCGAGCCATGCGGCCGCGGCGCGTTATTTATACCGGGATGCGGCGCAAACCGTTGATATTGTGCTGGATGATTACCTGAATGCGCCCATTTCTGATAAAATTAAAACCCTGCTGACCATTGCCGGAAAGGTGCAGGCCGACGCTCGGAGCGTTTCGGAGGAGGATGTGGCAGAGGCCAGGGCTCAGGGCGCGGGCGACCGCGATATTCACGATACGGTGCTGATTGCTGCGACTTTTTGTATGTTTAACCGGTATGTGGATGGCCTGGCGACGATTACGCCACCTGCGGAAGATTTGGATACCTGGGCTGTCATGGGAGAACGAATGGCAACGGTGGGTTATGTGCCGCCCAAGTAGCACGAACCCAAGGCTAGTGAAGAGGTGTCATCTGCGAGGCACGAGCAGGTGACATCTCGGAACGATAGCGTTTCCGCATTGAGATGTCACCTGCTCGTACCTCGCAGATGACACCTCAATGCTAAGCCGCTCGGATGCCTGCCGCAGAAGTAAGAAAATATTAAGAATGAGAATTACATAAAAAAATATGTCCGAACAGGGTTCGGTCCTACATCACATGAAAAAAATATTCTACCTCACCATCATTGCCTGGGCTTTATTCGAAATAGCCAATGTCTTTTTCATCATGCCTATGCCAGGCAGCCAGCGGATGGAAAGCATTGACCTGGCGTATTCCCTGTATCACTGGCGCCTGGCTTTCCGCGCGGGGTTTGCGCTGCTGGTTTTCTGGTCCTTTTTTAAATGTACCTTTCGATACAAGTGGTTGCCGGCGCTTGCTTTGGCAGCACTGGCTGCGCTGATCTATTATGTAAATTTCCAACTATCTGCCGACCACATGTTTTACCAACCCAGTCAACTTTTAATGAAAGGCGCTGCGGAAAATAAGGTGGATTCCAACAGATTGATCATCGGTATCGAACGCAACGGCTTGGCCAAGGCTTACCCGATCCAGTTTATCGGCTACCACCACCAGGTTAGGGATAAGATTGGTAATCAGCCTGTTATGGTGACATATTGCACTGTTTGCAGAAGCGGCCGGGTTTTTTTGCCGGAAGTGGATGGTCGTCCAGAGCAGTTTCGACTGGTTGGTATGGATCATTTTAATGCCATGTTTGAAGATGCGACCACGGGTAGCTGGTGGCGGCAGGAGAATGGAGTAGCCGTCGCGGGCCCACTGAAAGGCGCCGTGTTGCCCGAGTTGCCTTGCGAACAAATGACCCT
>JADLCC010000516.1 GCA_020847425.1 Saprospiraceae bacterium | reverse complement strand
GTGAGAGGGTGAGAGCCGCCATAGATTACACCGGACTACGTTGGGCATCATCAAGAATGCCATGGGTATGAGGTGTAATCTAAGTCGGCTCTCACCCTCTCACTTCTCTCACCCTCTCACTTCTCTGAGTATCTGTATGGCCTTCTCCACCATCTCCCCCGTCACATCGAGGTGGGTGACGAAACGGATCGTTTGTGGGCCGAATGCGGTGGCTTTTACGCCGTTTTTATCCAGATAGTCCAGCAATACCGCCGGCGTCAGCGGAGATTTGATATCAAAAATAACGATGTTCGTCTGCACCGGACGGATATGGCCCACCCAGGGCAGTTCGGCCAGTGCAGCAGCCAGTTGGCGGGCGTGCGCGTGGTCTTCTTTCAATCGTTCGACATGGTGGTCGAGTGCAAAAATGCCCGCCGCAGCCAGGTATCCCGCTTGTCGCATACCACCGCCCATCACTTTGCGGACACGCCGGGCTTCTGCGATAAACGACTGACTACCAATAAGTACCGAACCTACCGGCGCACCCAGTCCTTTAGACAGGCAAATAGAAACACTGTCCACTTCCGCCCCGATGGCTGCCGGGGTATCGCCTGTCTCTACCAGGGCATTGAACAGGCGCGCGCCATCCAGGTGCAAGGCCAACTGCCGCGTTTGACACAACTGCCGGATGGCCCGGATGTTTTCGATGGGGTAAATACTTCCACCACCTTTATTGCAGGTGTTTTCGATCACCACCAGGCTGCTTTTGGGCAACCAGTCGTAACGCGGCTTGATGGCGGCCTCCACCATTTCAGCAGTTAGAATACCGTTTTCTCCTTTCAGCAGATTTACCGCGATACCCGAATGAAAGGCGTAACCACCTACTTCATACTGGTAAATATGGCTCATCTCGTCGCAAATCACCTCGTCGAGCGGGCGGGTGTGCACTTTCAAGGCAATCTGGTTGGTCATGGTGCCGCTGGGACAGAACAAAGCCGCTTCGTGGCCGAACATATTCGCACATTTCGCCTCCAGGGCGTTCACAGTCGGGTCTTCCCGGAATACATCGTCGCCGACTTCGGCCTGCCACATAGCCTGTTGCATAGCGGCGGTGGGTTTGGTTGCGGTATCGGAAAGCAGGTTGATCAGCATAGTTATAAAGAAAGTTTAGAAACGTGCAACAAAAGAAATCAGGGCGTTCTTACTTTTACCCCCATGAACTACAGCGTACACTTCCTCGAAAGACAAAACGACTTCGACAGCGCCATGCAAAAAATTGCCGACGCACCCTGGGTAGGCTTCGATACCGAGTTTGTCGGTGAGAAAACCTATATCCCTGTTCTCTGCCTCCTTCAAATTATTGCCGGTGATGATATTTACCTCGTCGATACCCTGGAAATCGGCAACCTGGACAGTTTTCTCCACATCGTTGAAGACCCAAACGTACTGAAAATTACACATGCCGGCGACAACGACTACCGCCTGCTGTATACACTGTTTGGCACCGTACCGGTTAATACCTTCGATACGCAGATCGCAGCGGGTTTTGTCGGCTACAACTACCCGGCAGGTTTTGGAAAAATTGTGGAAAAAGAACTGCGCGTCACCCTCACCAAAAGCCATACGGTGGCCGACTGGGCGGTTCGACCGCTTGACCAGAAAGCCCTGAACTACGCCATCGAGGACGTCAAATACCTGCCCGCCCTGCATGAAAAACTCACCAAAAAACTGAACAAACACCAGCGCGAAGGCTGGTCGAGGGAAGAAAACCGAAAATGGGAAACGGAAAGTTTTTACATCGTCGATCCGAATAAAGAATTGCTTGCCAGCGATCTGGTACACCACGTAGACTTCAAGGAAAAAATATTCCTGATGCGTTTGTACAAATGGCGGGTACAGCGGGCCATCGAACTGAACATCCCGCGGGAGCAGGTGCTGCAAAGTCGCCACATCAGTACCGTGCTGCGCTCCACCAAAGACGGCCCCAATGCTTTTCGCTCCAACCGCACCCTTTCTGAAGGTGTCTGGAAAAAAAACCTGGAGGCCTGGCAGGCGCTCTGGCGCGAAAAAGCGACTGAGGAAGAACAGGCTTTCCTAGACGGACTGCCCAAACCGCTGCCCGAAAACCCGGAACGCGAATGGACGATGGAACTGCTCTACCATTTTGTAAAAAAACAATGCATCGAACACGAAATCAGCGCAGCACTGCTCTTCCCAAAAGGTGATTTTAACCGCCTGAAATCGGGCAGCGAAGATTTCGACCACTCCCTGCTCGTCGGCTGGCGCGCCGAGTTAATGGGCTCCGAACTGGTAGAGTGGATGAAAAAAGGTGGAAAAGTGAAGATCACCTGGGAGTCGGGCTATTGCAAACTGACGATGTAAGGCATGTCCAAACTACTCGAAATCAAAGATTTAGTCATCGACTTTCAGTCCGGGCACGGCGTAACACGCGCTGTGGATGGCATTTCCTTGTATCTCGACAAAGGGGAAACCCTCGGCATCGTCGGCGAATCGGGCTCCGGCAAATCGGTCACGGCGCTTTCCGTTATGCGCCTGCTGCCGACGCCTGCTGCTAAAATTGTGCGCGGCGAAATCTGGTATGGCGCGGGCGCCCCCCCCACCAACTTGCTGACACTACCTGATACTGCCATGCAGCGGGTTCGCGGCGCAGATATTGCCATGATTTTTCAGGAACCCATGACCTCGCTGAACCCTGTTTTCCGCTGCGGACGGCAGGTTACGGAAGCCCTGCAATTGCACCGGAAAT
>JADLCC010000515.1 GCA_020847425.1 Saprospiraceae bacterium | reverse complement strand
TTCCCAATTACTTAGCGCGATTCGCTTTTGTTTATTTCGGACTGGTGCTGGCCGTTTGCGCACTGGTTACTCCTATAGAGGTACTGGTTTTTTACCTGAAATTTCACGATCAGCCGCTTTACAGGGCGCGCCTCGTAGAAACGCAGGTATGGATTTTTATCGGCAATGTGATTGTGACCATTGTTTCCACTATCTTGAGGGTAGTAATGGACTGGTGGCGTTATCAAAATGAAAAACAGGTGTTGCTGACGCAGACCATGCAGTCGGAACTGCGTTTTTTAAAAAGTCAGATCAATCCGCATTTCCTGTTCAATACGCTGAACAACCTGTACGCCCTTACCCTTAAAAAAAGTGACAAAGCGCCGGAAATTGTACTGAAACTTTCCGAAATCATGCGTTATATGCTGTATGAGTGCAATGAGCGCCGTGTACACCTGACCAAGGAAATACAGTACATTTACAATTACCTCGACCTGGAACGCCTGCGCCAACCCAAAGAAGCCGACATCCGGTTTATTGTGGAAGGGCAGATCAGCGAGCAGATGGTGGCGCCGCTGTTGTTCATTCCTTTTTTGGAAAACAGTTTCAAACACGGCCTCAACAATCAGTTGGAAGGCGGTGGATTTGTCCGGCTTCGCCTGAGCGTAGTAGGGGAGGACCTGGAGTTTTTTATTGAAAACAGCAAAGCGGAGCGATTGCCCAGGCAGGATCACCCGCGCAGCGGCGGTATCGGACTTGTAAATGTCCGCCAACGCCTGCAAATGCTCTATCCCGAAAACCACACCCTGACAGTACACGACGAACCGCACCGGTACGCCGTCACCTTGCAGTTAAAAATGATATAGTTGAATGTACCTGAAAATTTTAATTCTGAAAAAGTTGACTTGTTCAAATCATAGCATCTACCTTAGTCCAACCTTTCAGAATACATAAGTCCAAAAACTGAAACCAACTGCTATATGCTGAATGTGCTTATCGTCGATGACGAACCCTTAGCCCTCGACGTTCTCGAGACGTATGTCGGTCAGATGCCCGATCTTTGCCTGGTTAAAAGATGCTCCAATGCGTTGGAAGCAAACGAAGCATTGAAAGCCCATCAAATCGACCTGATGTTTCTGGATATTCAAATGCCCCAACTCACGGGCATCGATTTTGTAAAAACGCTGATCCACCCTCCTATGGTGGTTTTTACAACGGCTTATCCGAATTATGCCATTCAGGGTTTCGACCTCAATGTGCTGGACTACCTGCTCAAACCGATTTCCCTGGACCGTTTTATGAAAGCGGTCAACAAAGCGCTGGAACAATCGGAACTTGCTCAACGCGACATTGCAGCATCCAGCATTCCTTCCAGCACCCCGCAAAACGACGGGCTCGATTTCTTTTTTGTGAAAGCAGACAAGAAACTGGTGAAAGTGAATTTTGAAGATATCATCTATATTGAAGGGCTGAAGGATTATGTAATCATTCGCCTTATTGCAGGCCGGGTCATCACTTTGCAAACGATGAAAAGCCTGGAAGACCGCCTGCCCAAAGGCCGGTTCAAACGCATTCACCGCTCCTACATCATTGCGATGGACAAAATCATGGCCATCGAGGGCAATATGATCGAAGTGATGGAAAAAGAGCGCCCAAAACTGTTGCCCATCGGTAAAAACTACCGCGACGACCTGCTGGTGCTGATCGAAAAAAACAGGTTGTAAGGAACGGGTGAAAAAATCTGTGTTTTATGACTTTCACCCGTGTGCAAACGACTGATGCGGAACTCCTCCGCTTCTTCGCCGAGCGTACTTTTCGTTTGGCATACGAAGACAAGAACGATCCCGGAGATTTTAAGGCCTACTGCGATCAGTATTTCAGTCTCGAACAGATTTTGGCTGAAATCGAGCACCCGCATGCTGCTTTCTGGTTTGCCTGGAATGGTGAACAATTAGTCGCCTACCTGAAACTGAATTTTGACCACCACCCGCCAGAATTAAACAGCCACCGCACAGTTCAAATCGAACGGATTTATGTCGAACCGGATGTGCAAGGCCGGGGCATCGGGCAAAAGTTGCTGCTTTTCGCCCAGGAGCAGGCCAAAATAGCCGGCGCCGAATGGCTGTGGCTCAGTGTCTGGCAGGCCAATCCGCCCGCTGTCCGGTTTTATGAACGCAATGGATACGAAATTTTCGGAACCGAAACTTTTGTTGTCGGCACTGATGAACAGTTGGACTGGCTGATGAAAAAGCAAGTGCTTTAATTTCCTTGTTTCACAAATTTCAGCGTGTGGTGGCTGTAGGCTGTCGTCAGTTTGATAAAATAAGTGCCTTGAGGGTAATGGTTTATCTGAATAAACCTGGCGTTCGGGCCTTCAATCAACTGTTCTTTGTTGGCGATCACCTGGATCAGTTTGCCGCTGCTGTCGTACAATTCGATACTGGCAATACCGTCTTCAAACATCCAGAATTCATATACACCTATACCATTGGTGACCGGATTGGGCCTGAATTTCGGTTCCTTGGGGAAATTATTGCTGACATCTGCCAGCCGTAAAAAAACGGGACTGCCGCTGAGTTTTACCTGTCGTGCATTGACCAATTGACCAACCCTGCTCTGGCTGAAATGCCACGGCATGGCCTGCATGTATTTGATATTCAGTTCCGGCGGGAAAATATAGGTCGCTTCGGCCGTTTCGTCGTTGTCTCGGTCAGTCACGGCCCAAAGCACATAAGTGTACTGCCCCAGGTCGGTGCGAAAAGCGGCGCCTCTGATATTATCCGGTAAATTCAGCCGGTCGGTGCGCACGGGATCATACCTGGCATTTCTCAACAGTTCTTCCGTCGTTTTCATTGCCCAGGCCACCGAATTCGCTTTTCCATTGAAAGGAACAATGTTGTTCAGGTTTTCAAAAAGCCCCATGTAGGAAAATTCATTGTTGGCTTCACTGGCCGGCTTTTCATCCGACAACGCATACACGTGCATCTGAATGACCTTGCGCATCTGGGCCGTGACGAGTGTTTTGATCAGAAAATTGACCTGGCTTTCTTCTGAGCCCATATAGTCGCCGAATGCCTTGCGGGGCAGGTTGAACTCCGTACAAATCCAGTGTTTTTCCGGATAAGTGGTATTGTTGTATCCATGCGTTTTAAGCACCACGTCAAACTTGTCTCGCAGCCGCCAGATACCGTCCACAGCGCGGTCGGAGTGCCGGAAATAGCGGAAGTTATTGATTTCATCGCTCCATTCGCGCAATGAATTGTCGAGGTGCGGGTAGGAATGAAAACTCATCACATCGAAATAGGCGCCACCTTTATTGGGGTAATCCGTATTTTCTAGTCCATCAAACGGATTGTCGGTGTACCTGCAAATGACATCGAGGTAACTCGGCCATCCCAATCCGCCAACCGCAATCAAAGCATCGGGATCGACGGATTTGATGACCTCGTAACTGATACGAAGCAGCCGGATGTAAAAGTAGGCGGGCGATTTCAGTTTTGTTTCGCAGGGCTCCGGCGCGTTTTCCCACCAGTTGCCCGGCATACCGGGCTCTTTCCAGGCATTGCCCGTATCGACATCCGGCTCGTTCCAAACTTCCCAGATGCGGATCAGGCCTTTGTAGGTGGTCGCTGCTTTCCAGCAGTAGAGTGCGTAGGGGTTGTTGTCGTTGACCGGAGTGCCGTTTTCGCCATTGTCCCAGATGGGCTCGTACATGTTTTTAAACAATTCGCTGCGCTCGCCAGGGCAGTAAAATGCGGGATCGCGGTTTGTTTCACCGGGAAATCCAATGATGGCAACCAGGTTCTTCAGCCCTATGCTGTCATAATACTGGAAATGTTGCTTGCGGATATCGTAACCCCAGTAATCCAGAAAATGCTCGAACAATCCCGGGCGTATGCTGGTCACACCCATGCCGGGCACTTTCCCATCGGGTGAACCGTGTGCCAGGGTAGCCAGTTCCATATCGTAGTAGTGCGGCGGGAAATACCCGATGTTGGCGCCGTAACCAAATGTTCCGTTGTAAGGCGGCACCACATCATTAGCGGTATAGGCAGGCTGGCCGCAGGCGGCTATCGGCAACCCAAGGGAGAGTAACAGGAGAAATGTAAAATAGGGGCTGCACAAGTGTTTGTTTCTTAACATGAGATCCGGTAAAGTTATCCGTTATCTGTTATTGGTAATCCTGCTTGATACTCAAGCATTTGTATAAAAATAACGCATGATTCGCATTCAAACTTATTGTAGTGATGTAGATAATCAGACTACCAACCCCTAAAAACGAAGCGGTGTACGCTACAATTCTCTCAGATCCTGGCTACCAATCCCTAAAAACGAAGCGGTGTACGCTACGATTCTCTCACTTCTCACCTCTCACTTCTCACTTCTTATTTCTATAACACCTCTCCGCATTGTTTTCCACAACAAAACAACAGATCCAGCAGCGAAAGATTGGGTAAAAATCCACTTTTTTCCGCAAAAACCTGCGCATACTGCTGCGGTTGAAACCACTGTGGAAACGGGTACTGATCTCCGGAAAAGGCTTCTCTTAAATCGGGTCCTAGCGGCCATTCCTCTTTGGGGTGGAATTGTTCCGTGCAGATGAACTGCCCTTTCCAGCCCATTTTTTTTTGGAAAATAACTTGCAGGAAATCAAGGTTATAGTCGAATAAAAAAGGGTAGGGGCGCTCGTAGAACCGTATGATGTCACCTGCGTAATGTTCAAAATAGGGGGCGTTCCCATACGCCGTTTTGATGCTGCGCCAATGCTGTCGTTGCCAGGGTTCGTCATAGGAAATACGTACGTCACGGATCGGCGTCTGCTGGTTTTTCCCTTTGGCCAGCGGTATGCTCAGGCGTTGCGCGCCATTGGGGCCCGCCAGGTAACACCGGTTGCGCAGCGAGCCTTTCTGGTAGTGGTCGCAGGCTTCCAGCGCTACGGTTTCGGCTTTCCAGGCCACGGAACACCAGGACACCGGAGGCAAATACGCCATCGGAAGCAATGGAGTCATGGCTGCGCAAGTGTTTGATGTACAATACGTTGGTGCGCTTCCCAGACTTGTGGAATCAGCATTTGTTTGCCGTCGTTGTGGATAACAAAGTCGGCAAGTTTGACTTTTTCACCTTCAGGCATTTGCCGTCTGATCCGCGCGCGCACCTGCTCTTCTGAAAGATGGTCGCGTTGACAAACACGCTGGATGCGCAATGCTTCCGGCGCGGTGACCACAATCAGAAAATCGAGGTATTTGTAACTGCCGCTTTCGATCATGAGGGCTGCTTCTTTGATGGTGTAAGCAGCGCCTTTTTGGGCCCATGCTTCGTGCCAGGCGTGGCTGTGCTGCTCGACTGCCGGGTGCACCACAGCATTGAGCGCTGCCAGTTTTTCCGCATCCTGAAAAACGATACCTGCTACCCAGGCGCGTTGGTATTCCCCCACTGCGTTATATGCTTCAGGGCCAAAAATATCGATGACTCCTTTTTTGGTGTTTTCATCGTGTTCTATCAGCCATTTTGCCCAGAAATCCGCGTCATACACCGGGGCACCCAATGCGTGCAGCATTTGGCAGACGGTGCTTTTTCCGCTCCCGATTCCGCCGGTAACACCCACCCGAAGGCATCGGGAGCCCGGAACAGGCGCAGTAGATTCAACAGGTGTGGACATACAGTACAGATTCAGACATAAAACAACTTTTTCATTTGTCTGAAAGCCGCTTTCAGGAAGGGGAGGGCAGGCGGCGCATTCAGCAAACGCAAAGTTTCGACAAAAGTAGCATCCTCATCCAGAAAACGAAAAACAAGAGGTGTTTCGAGTTTTTGAAAAAGGCTGCTGAAAAAGATATGTCCGGGTAAAAGTCCGTCGCCCAAAACCCGCAACATGATGGAATCGAAAATCCGGAAGGCTTTTGGCGAACGCAAAACAGATGGGTCGGGCGCGCCTGTTTTCTCCCAGGCATCCACAAATGCGCGGGTTTTTCGCTGTGTACGTTTAAAGGCATAACCGCTGGAGGCTTTTACAAAACCGCCGACCGTACCGATCTGAATAACCGGACCATTTTTATGTGCCTGCAAGGGATAATCCGTCATGGGAATAACACCGAATTCCTCTTCCTCCACCTTGTAGGTTTGAATATTCAGGTGTTGGCGGATGTATTGTTTTAATTCGGCGTCATAGGTTTCAGGGCTGCAAAGCGCCGCTGAAAACACCGTAAATTCCACCATTGCCCGGTTTTCGCTGAAAGGGAGGACATACACAAAACGGGTTTCCCCATTTTGGTCCGGCCGGTAATCCATAAATGTTACAACTTCCGGGTCAAATGCGGGTTCGGGGGTTTTTATAATCCAGCCTCTAAAATGTTGGAGCAGCCAGGTGTAACCGTTTTCAGGACTTTTTGCGTTTTGCAGACTCAATGGCGGATTGGGGTACAATGCACTGCTATCGGGCAACAAAGGTTGTGTTGTGAGCGCGGAATTAAACACCCAGGTACCCTTGTACTCCCCCTGATCGGTGTACACCGTACTAGCATCATCTATGGAAGTGATATTTGTGGTAATCCGTTGGATATGAGCATGTTTTGACAATTCGACTTTGGCCCAGTTGTAAAAGTCGATGCCGCGCACCATATGGTACCGGAAAGGCTTCAAACGCATTGGAATTTCAATGTTTTTGCCAAAAAAACGGCAATTATTCCAGGTTTTGAAAATAACCGGCGGCAAAATTTCGTCGTCGGTGGCCCAAAAACACCAGGTGCGGTCGTTTTTTTCTTTGTTGTCGCGGTCGATTAACAGCACCTTCTTGCCCTGGAAAAAAGGCCTTCTGGCGCATTCCAGTGCGAGGGTAAGCCCCGAAAGTCCGCCGCCTGCGATGATGATATCAAAATTTCTCTGGTCCATTGTTCAATGCGAAATAACAGAATGGAAAAATGGTTCACAACGAAGCGAAAAATGTTGATTTTTGCGCATCCAAATCTTGTGACAAGTTGAAAAGTATCCGTGTGAACAACGCCGGCTGCGACCGAAATCAATGCCCGACTGTCCAATGTTCATCATTACCTTTTACACAACTTTGTAGCATTTTTTTCAAAACCAAAATTTGACATCTGTGAAAAACCTGATAAAATTCTGCCTCCCACTTTTCCTGCTCGCATCCTTGTTCAGCAGTTGTATGAAAAGCACTTCGCTCACTGTGTTGCAACCCGCACAGATGACCTTGCCCGAACATATTACCACGGTTGCGGTGGTCGACCGCAGCAAACCTTCCAATGGCTGGTTGAATGTACTGGAAGGCTTGTTTACAGGTGAAGCCATCGGCCAGGATAAGCGCAGCCGGGAAGAAGCAGTACGCGGACTTACCGATGCACTTACCCGTACGCCGCGATTTTCGGTCAAAAATACCGGCATCGAACTCCCCGGAAGCAAGGCTGGCAACAACCTGCCCGCGCCACTGGAATGGAGAGAAGTCGAACGTATTTGTGCTGAATATGGCGCACACGCTGTGGTTACCATCGAATCCTTCGACTCAGACAACTCCTCCAGCGCCCGCCGGGTGGAAACCAAACGCAAAGGCAAAGACGGAAAACAATATATCGACGTCAGGTACCAGGCACAACAGCGCACGGGCGTTCGCATCGGCTGGCGTTTATATGATCCGCGCACCAAAATCATCGTCGACGAATATACAACGGATGATTACCTGGAAAAAACGGCAAGCGGATCGACGGAACGCAACGCCATCAACAACCTGCCTTCTCAGGTTTCTGTCACCCGCTCGGTGGCATTCAGTGTAGGACATGAGTACGGCGCCCGTATTGCGCCGCTGTATGTGCAGGTCGCGCGCCAGTATTACCACAAGGCAAAAGGGTACAAACCAGAGATGAAACAAGCGGCGGCATATTTGAGAAGCAAGGAGTATGAACGCGCGGCCGCCATCTGGAAAAAAATAGAAGCGACCGCCGGCGAAAATCAAAAGGCCGCCGGCCGCGCGGCGTACAACATGGCCGTAATTGCCGAATTGAACGGAAACCTCGACCTTGCCCTCGATTGGGCAAAAAAAGGATGGAGCAGTTATGGCAATAAAAAGGCGCGGAATTACATTCAGGTGATTGAAATGCGCCAGAATGATGTGCGTAAGGTTGAATCGCAAATGCCGAAGAAGAAGGTTTGATTTTGTTGAGGTTGTTGAGGGTTGAGGCTGTTGAGATGCACGCTCAACAACCTCAACCCTCAACAACCTCAACAATTCTTCAAAGAACCACAGCAACAGCAAAAATGAACAACACAGATTCAGGGACATTGGGTTTTCAAAAAATAGTGCTCACCGAAGAACAGGTGAAGCAACGGTTTATCCCCTTTTTAAAAGATTTTTATAAAAGGCGGTACGAACCCATGCCCAATTCTATCGAGGTAGCCCTGGACAATGTGAGTGAGGGCGGGTTGGTTGCTGATGGCAAAATGACTTTTCGGAAAGAGGACGGCTCCTTGTTTGTTTGTACTTACGAAGCCACCTCACGCGACAAAGCAGAAGAAGTAAAATACCAACTGAACATCAATTACTTTTTGTGGGATTGTACGGCATTCGGTTCGATGCTGGCCGGAGCGGTGTATGTGAGCAGTTTTGTATACAATCGGATGTGGCTTATTGCCTTGCAAGGCGCCGGGAATATCGGCCTCTTGATCGGTGTGGCTATGATCGGGTTTTTCGGCTGGCATTTTACCATGCAAAAGTGGCGGAAGTACCGCTATATATTTGCTATTCAACAGTTTAAACAATATTTCGCCGACGAACAGTGGATTGCCATTGCGGAGGATGTTTTTCCTGGCCCTAGTGATCCTTATCTGATCGAACTGCGCAACCAGTGTGTGTACAACGGCATCGGACTGGCAGTAGTCCCGATGGAAGGAAATGTTCGTAAACTCAACGACCCTTCCCGGCTCGGTTTGTACGGAAAAGACCGCAAAATGGCGGACTGGGTTACCCGCTCACAATGGTACCAGGCGGTGACCACCACTACTACTGCGCCGTTAAAACAGATCCGTCAAAAAGCGCCCGATTTCCTGAGCGTGGGGTTCAATAAAATTACCCGTCCGTTCCATTACCTGATTTTTGATCCGCTGAAAAAATATGTCTGGGGCACGTTCAGCAAACCATTTGATCAAACCGCAACGGCTTACACCCGGTTTATGAATGCCCAGGTGATGCAAAAACTGATCGTATTGCTGGCCTTGTTGCTGATCGCGCCATTGTTCTGGACTGTGATTAATTTCAGGTCTGAAAACGCTGCCGATCTGGAGGAATTGAAAGAATGGAAAGCCGGCAAAAACCCGGAGGATCAGTATGGGTATGTTATCGACGGGGAGGCTATTCCATACAATTCAGGCATTCCCAAACAATATCCGATATCAACCAAACCGAAATACGTACCGGAAGATGAAGACGTACAAACCATCACGCTTTCCGGTGGCGACGACGACGAAGAAACGGAATCTACCCCGCCGCCTAAAAAAGTTACCGCTCAGAAAAAGGCTGTAGCGCCACCACCCAAGGCAGCAGCAGCGGACCCCTGTGCCGCATTAAAAGGAAAAAAGGGCTGGATAATACAGGAAAACGCATTTTCCACGAAAGACCTGGCAACAGCCCGCGTGGCTGCATTGAGCAAGCAGAGTATTGCGGCACAGGCAGTAGCGCAAAGTTGCCTGACGAAAGGAAAATCGGGATGGATCGTCTGGCTGGGCGCCGTACAATCTTCTGAAGCCACGGCGCGTACCACTGCCGCCAATTTGCAGAAAGCGCTGAAACGCGCCGGCTTTGCCAATGCAAAAGTGATGATTAAGCCCTTGCAGTAATGGTTACCAATCGAATCGCACGAATCGCCTTGGGCGGACTTGCTGCCTGTATGCTGCTGAGTTGGTCGTTGTGGGGCATGGCGGAGCGGCGTTTTCCGATCCTGCCGATTTGGGGAGACGCCTCAGGCGAGGGCTCCATCGTACATCCTGTGCTGTTTGGCGGTATATTAACGCTGCTCATTGCCGGGCTGCGCAAGCCTGCTCCAACATTCCTGTTGCCACTCATCTTATTGTTGTTGTGCATGTGTGCGCTCGATCTGAACCGCATGCAGCCCTGGCTTTGGTTTTACGTACTTGTTTTGGGTACTGTTTTTTTGGGAAAACCGAGTGCGCATACCGCATTACGCTGGCTGCTGGCGGCCGTATATTTTTGGGGCGGTGCGAACAAACTCACCACATATTTTGCGGAAGACAATTTCGCCTGGTTTTGCGAGGCATTTACCTACACACGTTTTTTAGGCGAGTACCCGACGTTGGGATATGGCGTTGCGCTGTTTGAAATGGCGCTGGCTGCGTTGCTGTTGTGGCCGAAACCCAAAGCCTGGTGGAAATGGGTATTTGTTGGTTTTCACGGCATCATCATCATTTTTCTGCTGAAAGCGCAGTGGAATTATGTGGTATTGCCCTGGAATGCGGCCATGGCAGCCATTGCTTTTGTGTTGCTTGCTCCGGCATCCGCCCAATTGCCGCCTGCCACTCGCCCCCGCGCCGGTCAAATGGCGATTTTAGTACTAGCATGGCTGTTTCCCATTGCCGGCCTTTTTCAATACTGGCCTTTTCAGTTGTCCTGGCAATTGTACACCAACACCCAGCCTGAAGCCGTTTTTTACAGCCCCGAACCTTGTGCGAAAGTTGGCACGCTGTGGACCGAAAAATCGTTTGATCATGGCCGGCGTTTATTGCTCGACGACTGGTCTATCGCAAACGTGGGTGTGCCGATGTTTTATTCCGATCATACTTTCCGGCAAATGGGGCGTTATCTTTGCGACTGCACAACGGAACACGATAGCAGCCGTTTATTGATCATGTATGTTGTTCCCTGGGATAGAGATGCGGAGCAAACCGTGATCCTTTCCTGCAAAGACTTGCGGAAATAGCAAATTTGCCAATTTTACACCTGAACAAAGAACATAACTCATAACTTGAAAAAATCATTGCTTTGGCGCATTTCGCCGCCGGGTGGCGGACCGGATTCCTTTTTATTCGGCACCATGCATGTGCGTGACATGCGCGCATTTCACTGGCTGGAACTGGCGCAGGAACATCTTGAAAAATGCGATGTTTTTGCCACAGAATTTGATTTTGGCGAAATAGAACCCGAGGCCTTGCAGGAAGCGCTTCGGCTGCCCGAAGGCAGGACGCTCGATAATTTGTTGACCCGTGGCGCCTGGAAAAACCTCGACCGCTATGCTCAAAAAAAACTGGGCGCCCCCGCTGAAGCCTTCCGACACCAGCATCCGATGTCTGTCAGCACGGCCCTGACTGCCGCATTTTTGATGGAAGAAGCACCGCAATCGCTCGACGAAACCCTTTGGAGCCACGCGAAGCAGTTGGGCAAAACAACCACCGGGGTGGAATCATTTGCGGAACAATTGCTAACACTGCGCTCCATTCCACTGGAACAGCACCTCAAAAGCCTGACCTGGCTGCTGAAAAACCACAACAGGCAAAAACGACGCCTGAAAAAAATGATGGCCTGGTATGTCGCCGGCGACCTGCAACCCTTGTACCGGGCCGCTAAAAAAGATGCAAAAGGCATGCGCAAAGTATTGATTTACAGGCGCAATAAACTCATGGTCCAGCGTTTTATGGAGATTTCCGGCCAGCAGACTCTTTTCTGCGCAGTCGGCGCAGGACACCTCCCCGGAGAAAAAGGTATGTTGAGCTTGCTGCGGAAAAAGGGGTATGGGGTGAAGGCGGTGGTGCTGGTTGAAAGCTGTTGAGAGTTGAGGGGTTGAGATTGTTGAGGGTGACTACCAGGCCAGGAGTTGCCACCCTCAACAATCTCAACTACTCAACCCTCAACCAACACCAACACCAACATTCCCAAACAATTTTTCTTCAAATATTTTGAAAAACCCACAAAGTGTTTCTACATTTGCGGCTCAATTTTTGTAAATACAGGAATACAACAAATTTTCAGCAAAATAGTCATGAAAAAAGATATCCATCCGGCCAGCTACCGTACCGTTGTTTTTAAAGACATCTCTACGGACGAAGCATTCCTCGGTAAATCTTGCGCGAATTCGAAAGAAACGACCACTTGGGAAGATGGCAACAGCTACCCCTTGATCAAAATGGAAATTTCGGCGTACAGCCACCCATTTTTCACTGGTAAAATGAAATTTGTTGATACGGCTGGTCGTATTGATAAATTCAACAAGAAATTTGCCAAGTTTACGAAGTAATTTTCCGCTTCCTGCGGTTTTTTTTAAGTCCCGATAGGCTTCGTGCGTGTTGGGACTTTTTTATTTCTCAAATTTGCAGCGCAATTAACCGAATCACAACGACTGGCCACAATGCTCAATATCATTCTTTTTGATTCCGACGCCCGAAGCCATCTGCAACCGCTGACCAGCACGCGGCCTATGGGCGAACTGCGTTTGGGAATCCTGACCCTTCGGGAGAAATGGGAACGCCGCTTGCGCGGCACGGTTTCCTATATCACACAGGAGTATCTGCAGGAAAAATTCCCGATCAGTATCGAAGCGGAAAACCTTGTGATCAACGGCGGCATCATCCCTACGGAAGAACTCTGCAAACGTATCGATTCGATCGGCATGGGTGAAGCCTTGTTGTATGAAGGCGAACTGGTGGCCGCACGACTGAATGAAGCACAGTTCGAGAGCCTCATCGAGGATGAAGAAGTGCGGGAACTGCTGGGAAAGGAAGTGGAAAGTACGATTCAGATCACGCGTGTCGAACACCTGTGGGAACTGACACGGCTGAATGCCGCAGCTATTCTTGATGATTTTCAATTGGTTACGTCGGGCCGCAAATCACAAACTGTTTCACCTACCAACCGGATCATCGGACCTACCCAGAATGTATTTCTGGAAGAGGGGGTGCAAATGGAGTGCTGCATTCTGAATGTACACGCCGGCCCTATTTATATCGGCAAAAATGCCGAAATCATGGAAGGTTGTATGCTGCGCGGCCCGCTTGTCATCGGCGCCGACACGATCGTCAAAATGGGGGCAAAAATCTACGGCCCATGTTCCATTGGCGCCGGTTGCCGGGTGGGCGGCGAAATTGTACGATCAATATTATTCCCCAATGCCAACAAGGCCCACGACGGTTACCTCGGCGATTCGGTGCTGGGCGAATGGTGCAACCTCGGCGCTGCAACCAATAATTCCAACCTGAAAAACAACTATTCGGAGGTAAAACTCTGGGATTACAGTACGGAGCGTTTTGAAAAAACAGGTGAACAATTCGTCGGGCTGATCATGGGCGACCATTCCAAATGTGGCATCAATACCATGTTCAACACAGGTACGGTCATCGGCGTATTTGCCAACGTGTTCGGTGCGGGGTACCAGCGCAATTTTATCCCAGATTTTTCCTGGGGCGGCCCCGACAAAGGTTACCGTACCTACAAATTTACGGAAGCCTGTGAGACCGCGGAGATCGTTATGTCGCGCCGCAAAGTGCCGTTCACGGATTATGATAAAGCGATTTTGTACCATGTTTACGACCACACGGCGTCCTTCCGCTCCTGGGAAAAATAGTATTTTCTGCCTGCAATATTATGAACCTGAAATATGACCTGCGCGGGGTTTCTGCCTCCAAAGATGAAGTGCATGCCGCTATTCAACATTTGGATAAAGGCCTGTACCCCAATGCTTTTTGTAAAATATTGCCCGATTATGCAGCAGGAAGCGCCCGGCATTGCAACCTCCTGCACGCCGATACCGCAGGCACCAAAACCAGCCTTGCCTACCTCTACTGGCGCGAAACCGGCGACCTGTCCGTGTGGCCGGGCGTAGCACAGGATGCCATCGTAATGAATCTCGACGACATGGCCTGCGTAGGTTGCACCGATAATATTATGCTCAGCAGCACCATTGGCCGCAACAAGAACCTCGTCACCGGCGATGTTATTGCAGCGGTCATTCGCGGCACTTCCGATTTTGTGGAAAAAATGCAGCAACACGGCGTGCATATCCAGTTGGCCGGCGGAGAAACCGCAGATGTAGGCGATATTGTTCGCACCATAGATGTGGGCTTTACGGCATTTGCCCGGATGAAACGCAGCGATTTGCTGGTGAACAATATCCGCCCCGGAGACGTGATCGTCGGACTGGCTTCTTTCGGGCAGGCCACGTATGAAACCGAATACAACGGCGGCATGGGTAGCAACGGACTGACCGCCGCCCGGCACGATGTTTTGTCAAAAAAATATGCCGAAAAATACCCGGAAAGTTTTGATCCGCACCTGCCTGAATCCGTGGTATACACTGGAAATCAGGAGCTTACCAATTTAATTTCCGTTCCCGACGGCGCTGGAACTCAACAGATTCCTGTCGGAAAACTGATCCTGTCGCCAACCAGAACCTACCTTCCGGTGTTACAAGAGATCCTCAAAAATTACCGCAAAAAAATACACGGCCTGATCCATGTCACCGGCGGCGGACAAACGAAAGCGCTCAAATTCGTTAAGAACGTACACCTGATCAAAGACAATCTATTCGACTTGCCGCCGTTATTCCGCCTGATTCAGGAAAGCAGCGGTACCGACTGGAAAGAAATGTACCAGGTGTTCAATATGGGGCATCGGATGGAAATTTACCTGTCCCCCAAAGATGCCGATGCCGTGATGGCTATCGCTGAAAAATATGGCATTGAATCCCGGATCATCGGTCGGGTGAAACGCGCGCAGGGAGAACGGGTGACGGTGAAAAGCCCGTACGGTAAATTTGAATATTGAACAAGATAGCACACGGATTAAAATGATGTGACACGGATGTAAAAGTGTTGCATAATGTTGAAATTCAACTATTTAGCATAAAAAAGCCATGAGAAAGCATTTCTTTTTTGCTCTTATTACCCTCACTTTTGTTGCCTGCAAACCGGATGCAGCGCAAAAGATTGCCCAACTAGAACAACAACTTGTTACGCTCGATAAAGAATTCGGGGGGGCTAAAGTAGCGGATAAGGAAAAAGCCGTTGCTTTTATCCAGACCTCTGAAGAACTGGCAGCATTGGTACAGCCGACCGATCCGGACAAATATGTTGCGGTATTGCTCAAAGCAGCCGGACTGGCTAAAACCATTGAAAATCCGCAAAAAGCCATCGATTTATACGGTAAAGTGGCAAATGGTATGCCGCAACACCCCAAAGCGCCGACCGCGCTTTTTATGCAGGCATTCGTTTATGAAAACGACCTGGGCGATTTGCAGCAGGCCAAAACGGCTTATGAATCTTTCCTGTCAAAATATCCGAATGACCCCGACTTTGCGGACGATGCGCAAAATTCCCTGAAAATGCTGGGCAAATCGCCAGAGGAAATCATCCGGGAGTTTGAAAAGATGCAGCAAAAAGCGCAGTAAGTGAAGGGGCAATTATTCCGCACTTTTGTTCAGTCTGCCAAAGCAGGATGTCTGCTCCGACTTGCCCCGACACCTTCCGGTTATCTCCACACAGGTAATGCCCTGAATTTTGTTTTAAACTGGCTGACAGCGCGCAGTACCAACAGCCGACTGTTGCTGCGCATCGACGACCTGGATGCGGAGCGAAAACGGCCGGAGTATGTGCAGGATGTTTTTGACAGCCTGGATTGGCTCGGACTCGATTGGGACGAAGGGCCTCGGTCACCAGGGGATTTTGAAAACAATTGGTCGCAACACCTGCGTATTCCGCTGTATCACAAGCAGTTGGAGCAATTGCGTGACACAGGTTTGTTGTTTGCCTGCCGAAAATCACGCAGTGAACTGGCGCATTTTGCAGGGGAATATCCTGCTGCTTTCCGGGAACAGGGGCTTTCTCTCGATGAGCAAGATGTGTCCTGGCGCATCAAAACCCCACCAGATTTCCCGCTACCTGATTTCGTCGTTCGCCGCCGTGATGGGCTCCCGGCCTATCAGATTGCCAGTATGGCTGATGATATTTTTTTCGGCGTGACACACATTATTCGAGGCATGGACCTGGAGCCTTCCACCCAGGCGCAACAATGGCTGGCCTCCTGCATCAACAATGATAACTTTTTGAAAATCAAATTTTTACACCACCCGCTGTTGCTGGATTCGTCCGGCGAAAAGTTGTCTAAATCGGCCGGTTCCACCTCGTTACAGGCCATGCGCGCTGCGGGTGGAAAGCCTGAAAAGGTATTTCAGCAATGTGCAATTGCCCTGGGTTTGCCTTCCGAAGGAATTAATTCGGCTCAAGGGCTGTTGGAAAGGTTTGATGGTTTGATGGTTTGATGGTTTGCCCTGACAACTCAAGGCTAGGGTTACCAAAACAAACCATCAAACCATCAAACCATCAAACCATCCAACCTTTCCAACCATCAAACCATCAAACCTTTCCAACCTTCTCCAACACTTACTAAAACGTTGAGCAGAAAACTGCTACTTTTGCGCCCTTAATTTTTTTAGCGAATCCAGTCCCAATGAGTTATTAATGTGGAAATGGGTACGCAGTGGTTCAATTTTGCCCTTTAAATTATGTCAAATATCATATCCATCCTTCAACATGCTGTGGCCAAGGCCGTCACCGAATTGTATGGTGAAGCGACCGAGCCTGCAAAAGTGCAAGTGAATACCACACCGTCCGATTTTACGGGAGATTACTCGGTGGTCATTTTCCCGTTTGTAAAAGTTGCCAAAAAAGCGCCGGATGCCGC
>JADLCC010000514.1 GCA_020847425.1 Saprospiraceae bacterium | reverse complement strand
TGCCGGGCTATTTCCTGAATGACGGTTTCTTCGGGCTCGCCATCCTGCAGGGTGATGGAGCCGGTACCAAATTTTATTACAATTACGGGTAAAACTGACATTACACAGGGTTACTTGATCACGCAAATACACATTGAATTTCTGCGCGTAAAGATGGGGGTTTTTGTTTAAATGGACCCCTCCAATCCGTGTTCTAATCCATTTTACCCCATCACCTCATCCAGGTCAGGCAGCCGCCCGAAGCGCCGGAGCGTTGCAAAATGGGAGCGCAGGGCCTGGTAAAAACTTTTGTGCTCCAGGTAAGGCACATTAAATTCCCTGGCGGTGCTTTGAACGATGTCGGCAATGCGCGGATAATGCACATGGCTTATTTTCGGGAAAAGATGGTGTTCTACCTGGAAATTCAGCCCACCAACGTACCAGGATAAAAGCCGGTTGCGGCGCGAAAAATTGACCGTCGTTTGCATCTGGTGGATCGCCCATTCGTTTTCAATGGTACCATCCGCATTTGGGCGGGGGAAAACGGTTTCTTCCACGGTGTGCGCCAACTGGAATACAACGGTCAGGATAATGCCCCCGATCAGGTGCATGAGCAGGAAACCCAGCAGCACCTCCCAGACAGGCAAACCAAAACTGATTGGCAGGCCGATAAACAGCGAGAAATAAAGGATTTTGATCCCGATGATCTTGGCGAGTTGTATCCTGTTCTGGCGGGCGTTGTTTTTATTCACGCCATTACGGGTATAGCGGCTAAACTGCATAAAATCTTTGGCAGTAACCCAGTACAAACTCACAATGCTGTACACCATCAGGGCATACGCCCACTGGAAACGGTGTATTTTTTTGACCTCCGTGTGCGGAGAAAGCCGGAGAATGGCCTTGTCGTCGATATCCTCGTCGTAGTGTACGATATTGGTAAATGTGTGGTGCAGGTTGTTGTGTTGCAGTTTCCAGTTGAACGCAGACCCACCCAATAACATGAGCGACCAATTGCCGATCAGGTCGTTGATACGTTTATTGGAAGTGTAGGCGCCGTGGTTGGCATCGTGCATAATACTCATGCCGACGCCTGCCATGGCGATACCCATCACCGTCCACATCAGCAAAGCCCAGCCGAAGGGAGGTTGCAGGAAACTGATCAGGAAAAATGGCAGCAGATAGGTGGTCAGCAGGACGACCGTTTTGACAACTAATCCTGTACTGGCGTATTTGGAAACGCCGCTTTGTTGAAAATAAGCATCAACCCGAGCGGAAAGCGTCTGGTAAAACTGTGATTTATCTTTGCTGATAAATCGTATAGGCGCATGGACAGCCATTGGTAAAAAATGTTTGTAGAGCGGTGAAAGACAAAGAGAATTTTAACGCAGTCGTTTCACATCTGTACGGATGGCTCCCTCATTGGTGGGCTTGGAAATTTAAAGAGCACTGCGGTCATGCAAAAAAGCAATGCAAGGTATGATAATAATTTGACACTGTTTTTAAAAAGTGTGATTTTTGCAACAGCTGTTGGCAAAATTAATATTGGATTTTTAGGTGTATCAACACATAAATCTGCAATAACCAGTCGAATGACGCTATATTTATCACATTTTCACTACTTTTTCACGCCGTATTACTTTTCCTTCTTTTGTCCTGTAAATTAATATATACATTCCGTTTTGCAGGCTTTGCAAGTCGAAAGTTGCCTTAAAATCCCGGATTTGTTGCCGCGCCACAATTCTGCCGGCCAGGTCGGCCAATTCCAGCATGGCGTTTTGTTCTGGCGCCAATTCAAAAAACACATGCAGGAAGTCGCCGGCGGGATTGGGGTAAACATTCCAGGCTGCCGGTTGCCAACGGTAAGGCCTTTCTTCACATGCGCCGGGGAGGTAAGCATCCATCCAGTGCAGCCGCTCGCTGATCCAGGATTTCATATTGGCAATTTCAGCCGCATAGGTTTTGGCAATCGGCTTCGGGTTGGGCCACAATCCGCGCCCCATAATGGGATACAACGCGTAATGCCGTTCCCTGGATTCCGCCAGCACAGCGCTCAGGGAATCCAGGACAGCAAAAATATGGCGTTGCGATAAAACCGTTTGCCGCATTTCAAACCAGCGGCATTGCAAATGTGTTGCATATTCGCGGTCATCCAGCAGCCGTTCCCACCAGAATGGAACACCATATTTTTCTCCCTGAAAAGTCCAGCCGGTCGGCAATTCATTGTTTGCATAATTGGCATTGCGCCAGGCGAGGTTAAAGTCCCAGAGCGGTCCGGCGAACAGTTTGCCGCCATCCGAATCGCGCTGTTTGTACAGGTGGCCGCTGAGGCGGTAAGCGTCGACATTTTTGCATACTTCATTGAATAAAAAGTGGTCGATAAATGAATTTTCATCAGCAAAACGCCGCCAGCCCGTTTCCGGGTTCTCCAATTCAGGCAACAACAGCGACTGCTCAAAACTGTCGATATATGCCTGAATATAAGCCATTTGTGCAGGCTGAATATCTTCCGCCTTGGGGTAAACGTAATTAAAATAGACCTTTCCACCGCCTGCGGGCCGGAACCTGGAGTACCAGCCTTCCGCATCCGCGCGGTCCACCTTGACGATATAACCTCCCGTAAGCGCATCGCCGGAAATTTCTGATTTTCGGAGCCGGGCGATATCGACGCGATCAGCGCCGCGTTTGATTTTTTCCATCAGCGTGTACACACCCAAATAGGAACCGTTCAGTATCAGTTCGCAAAAACGCACCTTCGGCACATAATCTTCGCAGGCCTCGTCGGCCAGACTGAAAGTGAGCGCATTGCGCAACAGGCTTTTATCCGAAAACGGGCCGTGCAGCACCCAGTCGGCGCCGGGCGGCATACCGCAAAGCGGGGCATCCAAGTCGTCGCCCGCAGCATTGCGGGTTTCAATGCCGAAAGACTGCTGCCAGAAGGTCTTGGTGCTCGAACCATGCCACTCGATGCCGATAGGCCCGTCGTAGCCGTTAAATGCAGCATTTGGATCGTTGCGCGCGCCGTCCGTGTGCTCTACGATCCCCATATGCGCCGTTATTTTCGGTTCGTCCCGGATATGCCCGCCGAATGTGTTGATCACAACAACAGGCAGGTCGCTGGTTGTTAAGGTTACCTGCGGCACGGCCGGATGTGTACCGAAGGTGATGCTCCAACTATCGAGCAGGCCCTCGTATGCATCACCGTTAAATTCTTCAACCAGCAAACGCCAGACACCATTGGGGTTTTGCCCGTTGTTTACTGCTCCGAGTGGTATAACTGGTTGGTAATCATTGTTATAAGGCGGGTGTTCCAGCGGAAAGTATTTTCCATTGGCGCCAAAACAGGTGTTTTCGAGTTCGTCTGCATCGTCGCGCCCGTTGAGGTGGGTCAGTTTGACCATGGTACCGTCCGGCGCATACAAAGTAATAATCAGGTGGTCGATCTCCCAGTAATGAATATTCAGACACACCGATTCCACGCCGAAACCTTGCTGTTGAATGGCGGCAGGCAAACCAGAAACGCCCAGCGTAGAAACCAGCGGCGCTTCATCCCGGATCGGCTCGCCGGGGCTTGCCGTGAATGTTTGTGCTACAAGAAAATTGTGGAAGAGAAACAGGTATACAAAAGCAGGTACAAATAAACGCATAGCAGAGCTTGTTTGAAAACAATATCTGCGAAGTTAGACGCCCTGGTATCTCATGGGGGTATATCGGAATGCGGATTTGGGTGAACGGGAGAAAAATGTGGCTGAACCGGGATGAATGGAGTGCGGATTTTTTTTACCACATACGAGACACATAAGTAGTTATCAGTTATCTGTGCTGATTACTCAAGCATTTGTAAAGAGTTTAAGCAGAACTAATTTTGCAGACATACTTAGTTCTACTTTGTCACTTTAGCCGCGTAGCGGTATAACGTCGGTAGAAGATACCAAAGAACAACGTACGAAGGTGCATCGCACCGTAACTTTTTAGCCAATGTTGCGGTGCTACGCACCTTGACAACCGGAGTGGCGGCGATGGCTACCGACGTTATGCCGCTACGCGGCTAAAGTGACACACCCAAATTGTCTACTCACTTCGCAGCACCTCCGCCGGATTAGCCCGCAGCGCCCGCCAAAGCACCACACTGACTGCTGCTGCCGCCATAACCGCAAAACCCGCCGCCGAAACAAGCAATGCGCTGGTACTGACGCCGTTGTTGATCTTGAAAATGCTGTTGATCAATGCATTGGTCAGCGCCACGCCGGCGAAGCAACCGATCAAAACACCCAGCGCCAGAATAACTGCAAAATGCCGGTGCAGCAGATAAGCGATGGAACCTCCAGATGCGCCCAACACGCGGCGCACCGCCACTTCTTTCATCCGTTTGAGTGTATGCAGCGACAACAGCGCAAACAAACTCGTCAGGGTCAGAATAATGGTAGCCAGGGAAAACAGGATAAAAATCGTGTGAATGTTGTCGGTCACCGCCATACTTTCCGCTATCAGTTCGATGTTATAATACCCCTCGTAGGGATAGAACGGGAACAAACTGCTCCAGGCTGTTTTCACCTGCGTGTTGACGGCCAGCAAACTGCCGGGTTTGCAACGCGCCACCAAAGTCAGGCTTTTTGCCTCATTGACGTACTTGATTACCTGCGGCTCCACGGGTTCAAAAAAAGTGTTCACCACGTCTTTGATCACGCCGATCACTGCGTATTGCATCGAGTCCAAATGAACCGATTTGCCGATGACTTGTCCTTTCCAGCCCATTTCTTGCACAAATTTTTCATTGACAACCAATGCGTTGGCGTTTTCGGCCCGGTGACTATCGTCGAACAAACGGCCTTCCACCAGCGTAACCTCCATGAGTTGCAGGTAGCCGTCGCCAGCGTCATTTACCCGGACGTCCTTTTTTTGCCCTTCTACCTCCATTTCCTGCCGGTAACCGGGGTATGATAAATGGGTACGGCAACCAGAAATGGATTCGATATCGGGATTGGATGCCAGCGCATTTTTGAGCACTTCGTAATTTTCAGGTTTCCCCAGCGGAACGGCAATGACGTTTTCCGCGCTGAAATGCGTCGGGTAGGCCTGCATGAACGCCGCCTGTCTGGAAAATGACACTCCGGCCACAATGGCAATCAGGGCGATCATGACCTGGATGCCGAGCAGGAAACGGGAAAACAGGTTGCGACCGCCATAATTCAGGATGCCCCTGAAAATAATGGCGGGCCGGAACGAACTGAGGTAAAATGCCGGATATGCGCCGGCCAGCAGCGTTGTCAGTACGGTAAATCCTGCCAAAAATGCCCATAAGGGCTTGTTGTTCAACAGATTAATATCCAGTTCCATAAACTTCCACATGGCGTTCCAGCCCGGAACGATCCAGTACGCCAGGACCACACCCAGCACTACGCTGAAAAGAACCACAGCGCCGGATTCGAGCAGCAGCTGGCCGACCAACTGGCCTTGCCCGCCGCCCAGGACTTTCCGCAAACCGATTTCACGCAGCCGCCGGTTGGATACCGCGATGGTGGTATTGGCGAAGTTCAGGCTGGCCTTCAGCAACAGCAGCAGTGCCATCACCAGCGGCGCATATATCGCTTCCGAACCTGCATTTTCGCGCAGGTTGTTGGCCCGCATAAAGCGGTGCCGCGACACCTGCGGCATGGATTCCATCCAGTACGATTGCGCTTTCAGGTCGTCGTGCCGCACACTTTTTTGTGGCTCCACAAAGGCTGCAAGCGACTGCTGTACGGCTGCGGCCTGTTCCGGTTTGTCCAGCACGAGAAATACCGCATCCGCCAGCCAGGCCCAGTCGGTGGATTGTACCTGTTGGTTGTTCGGCCCAACGAGGTTGTCGAAATGGGTCAGGAAATTGAATTGCAGGGAGGAGTTGGTCGGCGGTTTTTGTACAATACCGCCAACGGTGAGGTTGCGCTGGTACGGCTCGCCGGCGTACAGCAGCAGGGTAGCGCCCACCGGATTTTCGTTGCCGAAATACTTCTGCGCCATTTTTGGGGTCAGCCAGATTTTGCTTTTATCGGCCAGGTTATTGCCGCCGGCCAGCAGTTTGAAATCAAAAATGTCGAGGAAATTGGCATCCGTGAAGTGGATCTGTTCGTTCCAGACCTCCGTGCCGTTTTTTAGCGTAATTTTTTTGGAATCCCAACGGCAGGCGGCTTGAACGCCGCTGATGCCTGTCACAGCCGCCTGCCCCAGCGCCGCCGGGCAAATACCGTGCTGCATGCCGTTGCCTTCTTTGTTGATGCCAATCCTGAAAATGCGCTCGCCTTTTGTGTGAAAGCGGTCGAAATCATAATCGTGTTTCCAGTTGAGAAAAGCCAGAATACTCATGGCTACTGCCGCACTCAGGCCGATGACATTGATGCCGACGTAACTTTTATAGCGCCAGAGTTGGCGGGCGATCAGTGAGATATGACTTTTTATCATTTGCTGGAATGTTTACTTGATATTTTTATGCAGCGGCATATGCCTGTACAGGAAGGGTCGCTGATACGGCATAAAGCCAAGTACCAGGCCAGTATTTTAAAATGATGAAAATCAATATATTAGATCCTGGTTTTGTAAAATAAATTGTCCGTATCTGAACGAATGTGTTCGGATACGGACAGGGTAGGGGGGGATCAGAAGTCCTGCTTTGTGTTCCTATCTTTTCCCACCAATGGGCACATTGATCCCCAGCCATGGAATCGCAATAAATTCAATATCTTGTTCCACAGGCACCACTAAAGCCCCGTCGATAGCGATGCGTCGACCCAGAAAACGGCACCCGGCGGACAAAATCCCGACATTGTCATTTCCGGTATCGAACAGGTAGTTTTCCGTAATAAATGCGAATTTTTTGCTCGCGCGGTGCATGGCGCTGAAAGAAAGCGTCGGGGAGTTGGCCCAGCTGTCGCCGGCATAGCCGTAGCCCAGACCGAAATTGACATTCCTGTCGCGCGAGCCGAGGGTCAGTTGGCCGTAAGCCACGCCGAAAGAATTGCCGCCGCCATTGTCATTGCCTCCCAAAACTGTAGCCAGCAAAGCGCCGACGCCGAGGTTTATTTTGTCTTTTTTAATCGGCACAGAAAACTTGGGGGTTATCCAGACTGGTGTAACGGTATTGAAGAAAAACAGCGGCACGATACCGAAGCCCATTGTAAATTTATCCGTGACGCCCACACTGACCTGGTTAAACCAAACCCACACGTTCTGATAGTACGCTTCTCCACGTTTCAGGCTGTAACCGTTCGGGCCGAACAGGTAGCGCGTGGCATGTGGGCTTTCTAACCAGATTTCGCCGTTTTTGATTTGTTCCGGGCGCAGGGGCTCCATTTTCCGGATATTGGCCCGGAGCAGGGTTATGGTACCTAAATTCTTGGTTTCCAGCACAATACTGTTGCTGTTTTGGCTCCTGATGACACCGATATAGGTGTTATCATCCGTGGTTTCCACCACCCAGGAACTGTCGCGGAAAGCAGGCGGCAGGATTTCTCCTTTTTGGCTGCGCCGGCTGCCGTCGGCGTAATGTATTTCCTTCAGGTCGGGCCAGTTTACCAGGAGCATGCTGCCTTCCGTTTGGTCGCAGCGGTAATACTGTACTTCGGTGGTAGTGACGAGTTTGACTTTTGCAGGAACCACCGGACCTGCTTTCAGGAAAAGGGTGTCGCAGGCGGCATTCTCCTGCCCAAAAGTCTTGCTGGGAAAAAATAGACAGCAGAGCGCAATGGCGGCAAAAAGAAATTGGTTTTTCATAACAAGATTGATTTATCTTTCATCGTTTTTTAACTCAGCGTGTTTTCAAAGTTATCCAGCGATTTCCTGAAATACCGCTGAGTGGCGTTAACGGAACGGATGATCCTGGTCATGAATCACCCCTATTCAAAATGAGCGAAAAGCAACCCGCATCAAAAAAATCACTCCGCATATGAACCGTCTCACCATCCAACTCCTCCTAACCTGCACACTTTCCATCATTTGCCTCAAACCGGCCCAGGCCCAATGGACCCAAACCCCGGGCCCCTTCGGCGGCACAGTTTTTTTCCTGGAATCCTATGCAGGCGCCTACTGGGCAGGCTCCGAATCCGGTTTATACCGTTCGCCCGACGGCCAGCAATGGAGCCGGGTCGAAAACCTGGGCCAGGAACCGGTGGTGGCCGGGCTGGCGGATCAGGATACCTTGTATATCATTCGCGGCTTGTTGCGATCCGACCTGCTGACGAGCACCGACGGCGGGCAGTCGTGGAAATTGACCGAAATTGATGAGCAGCGGCCCACAAACCGTGTCTTGCTCAAAAAAACAGCGGGCGCATTGATTATAGCAGCCATAACCCCCAGCAATTATTACCTGCGATCGAGGAACAACGGCGCGACCATCGGCTTTCTGCCTGGCGGCGGGTCTTCGTCGACGGATTATTTCGATGCCAACGACGGGCTCATCGTGAAAAGCAACAGCGAAAACCTGCTGTTCATTTCACAAAACGGCGGTAATACCTTTTTCAACCGCAACATCGCTTCGGGATTTAATACCAACTACAAGGTCATAGTGCTGGACAGCGCCATTGTCACCCGTGTGCAGCAGAACGGAGGGCCGCTGAGCGTAAAAATATCGTTTGATACCGCGCAGAGCTGGCAAACGTTGAACCTGCCGGCGGGATTTGACCCGGACAATGTCACGCTGCGGCGTTCCGGCAAGAAAGGACTGCTTGCCCTGATTTACGGCCAGTACGCCTGGACGACCGATTACGGCGTT
>JADLCC010000513.1 GCA_020847425.1 Saprospiraceae bacterium | reverse complement strand
TTGGTCGAAATGCAAAAAAACCATTGCAACCTCCCTTCTATTTTTATCTCACTTAAACATCAATAATGGATCGGCATTACAAAAGTGCAGATGGATTACGACCGGCCGGCGGTAAAAGGCAGGGAGGGGAAAATCATTGCCTACTAAAAGAAATAAACAAATAAGTAAAAGGGCAAAATTGCAAAGAGCAAATGGCAATGTTAATCAATGAGTTACAGAAGAATTAGTTCAAACTAATTTTGCTTGATTACTTAAATCATACATACTATGCTAAAAATTGTCTGGCTACACCTGTTCCCCGGCATACTGATTACCTTAATTTATGTAATACTGGCGCCCTTTGTCCATGCAGCAGGATACCCGTCTTTAATGGCCCTGGGGATTGCCTTTTTACTGGTGATCATTCCTTTTGAATGGTTCTACCTTTTAGCAAAAGGGAAACAGGCATCCTGATACCCATTGTGGAAGAACAGTATTTCAGGGGGTACCTGCTACCAAAAATTCCGGCCACCGGCGTCAAAGCGCCAATGGCCGGAAGTGTATTATTTGCCCTGTATCATTTTTGGCAGCCCTGGAATTACCTTTCCCTGCTACTTATTTCGGGTGTGTTGGCATTCACAGCGTGGCATTTCAAAAACTATAAAATCAGCCTCTATATTCACCTGATTATCAACTTGCTGGGATCAATTGCATTTTTCCTTATGGTAAGCAAACCGTAGGAGACCGGCGGCATTACAAATCCTTCAATTCCGCCACCAACTTCTGCAACGTATCTTTCGCATCGCCGAACAGCATTTTGGTTTTGGGCAGGAAAAACAACTCGTTTTCGATACCGGCGTAACCGGCGCGCATACTGCGTTTGAGTACGATGGTATTCTTCGCATCCCAGACTTTCAGTACAGGCATACCGTAGATGGGGCTGCCCGGGTCGTTTTCAGCGGCGGGATTCACTACGTCGTTGGCGCCTACTACGATCACCACATCGGTGTTGGGCATATTCGGGTTGGCTTCTTCCATTTCCACGAGTTTCGGATAAGGCACGTCGGCTTCGGCAAGCAGTACGTTCATGTGGCCCGGCATACGGCCCGCCACCGGGTGGATGGCGTAATAAACCTCCACACCTTTGTCTTCCAGTTTTTTCTCCAGTTCGTGGCAGATGTGCTGGGCCTGTGCCACTGCGAGGCCGTAGCCCGGCACGATGCACACTTTGCCGGCATAGGCGCATAAAATGGCGGAGTCGGTGAGGCTGATTTCCCGCACCGTCTGGTCACCGCCGGCTGCCGCACCGGAAGCGCCACCGCCACCGAAGGAGCCGATGATCACGTTCAACAGCGAACGGTTCATTGCTTTACACATCAAAACGGTCAGAATAGTACCCGCAGAGCCGACCAGGATACCGCCGGTGAGCATCACCTGGTTGTGGTACAGGAAGCCGCCGAAAGCCGCCGCCATACCTGTAAAGGAGTTGAGCAGCGAAATCACCACGGGCATATCCGCACCGCCGATGGGCAATACGAACAGGATGCCATATAAAGTCGACAAACCCAGCAAAATCCAGAGTGCGGAGCCGCCCAGCATGTCGGGCGTTGCCACAGCAATACCCAAAACGGTGAATATCAGCGCCAGCAAACCCAGGTTTAAATACGTCAGGTATCTGCCGCCGAAATCCTTGATTTTTTCATCCAGTTTACCAAAAGCCACGATACTGCCGCTGAACGAGACGCTACCGATGACCAGTCCGAGGTACACAATCAGCAGGTAACCTGCCGAGCCTTCCGGGTGGCTGTGGTACTCGACGAGCGAAATAATGGCCGCACAAGCGCCGCCCATACCATTAAAAAAGGAAACCATTTGCGGCATAGCCGTCAATTTCACTTTCATGGCCATAAACCAGCCGATGATTGTGCCGATGCCCATAGCCGCTAAAATCCAGGGAATATTGCCGATGGATTGGCCGTCTTTTTCATGAAACAAAACAGTGCCGGCAATGGCCAGCACCATACCGGCTGCCGCCACGAGGTTGCCCTTGCGCGCACTGTCCGGACTGCCCAGCATTTTAAGGCCGAGAATAAAGGTTATGGAACCGATGAGGTAGGAGAGTTCGAGTAGAAACTTAGACATATTTTTTTGGTTGTTTAACCTCACCCCCCGGCCCCCTCTCCAACAGAGAGGGGGAGCGCCTGCTCTTGGCATCCTGATTAAGAAAGGCCAAGCGTGAAGTCACCCCCTCTCTATTGGAGAGGGGGGCGGGGGGTGAGGATTTATCCCTTCTTTTTCTTAAACATTTCCAGCATCCGATTGGTGACGACAAAGCCGCCGACCACATTGAGGGTGCCGAGTAAAACTGCGAGAAAACCCAGTATCAGCGCCAGATAATCGCCGCTTTGGGCGTGCCCCATCACAATAATAGCGCCGATAATGACCACGCCGTGAATGGCATTTGCACCCGACATAAGCGGCGTATGCAGGATGGCCGGCACATTGGAAATCACCTCGATGCCCAGCAAAATGGACAGGATGACGATATAAATAATGTCCTGATTCTGTAGAAAAAAGTCTGCCATGGTAGACACGGTATTGGTTTATGTTATGCTGTTTGCATCACCTGTTTCATTCTTTCGCTCATGATTTCACCCTTGTGCGCGATACAGGTAGCCGCCACAATGTCATCGCTAAAATTAAGATTCAGTTCCCCTTTAATGGCGATCAGTTTGATGAAATTGACGACGTTTTTGCCAAACATGACGCTTGCATCCTTTGGAATGGAAGCCGCCAGGTTGGAATCGCCGATAACCGTGACACCCTTGTGGCTGATGGTTTTGCCGTTTTCCGTGACCTCGCAATTGCCGCCCGAAGAAGCGGCCATATCGACGATTACTGCGCCCGATTTCATGGCTTCCACCGTGGCCGTACGCAGCAAGAGCGGCGCCTTGCGGCCGGGAATTTGCGCGGTGCAAATTACCACGTCCGATGCGGCAGCGTGGTCGTGTATCAGTTGGGCCTGGCGCTGTTTGAATTCATCGGTTTGCTCGACGGCATAACCGCCAGCGGCCTTGTCGTCGATCGCGCCTTCTACCTCCACGAATTTGGCGCCGAGGCTGAGCACTTCTTCTTTGGCCGCAGCACGCACGTCGAATGCCTCCACCACAGCACCGAGGCGCCGGGCGGTCGAGATGGCCTGCAAACCCGCTACACCCGCGCCGAGGATCAATACTTTCGCCGGTTTGATGGTACCGGCCGCTGTCATGAACATCGGGAAAAAGGTAGGCAGGTGATTCGCTGCTGTCAGCACGGCCTTGTAGCCGCCGACCGTCGCCATAGAAGACAACACATCGAGGGCCTGTGCCCGCGTGCTGCGCGGCGCCAGATCGAGGCTGAATGCGGAAATACCGGATTGCAGGAATGCCTCCACCACTTTCAGTTGCGTGAGCGGGTTGAACTGTCCGATCAGTATTTGACCGGCACTGAGTTGATCGAGCACGGATTGTGCCGGCGGGTGGATTTTGACCAGCAGATTGGACTGTTTCAGCACGGTTTTCTGGTCTGCTATTTGTGCGCCCTGTTTTTCATAACTGGCATCATCAAAAAACGCGCTTTCTCCGGCGCCTCGTTCCACCAGGATGTTTTGAAACCCCAATTTCATCAGGCCCGGAAGCACATCGGGCGTTAAAGCGACACGCTGCTCTCCCTCGCTTTCTTTCAATATACCAAGCGTCATGGTTGGTGATAGTTATTAGGTTAGTAGTTTTTGGCATTGCCATGCTTCAATGAGAATGGCCTTGCTGACTGTCTCAAAAATTGAAGCGCCGAAAGTAACAGTTTTTAAAAAACCAACAATCGAATGCTGCGCTTATTTTTTGTCCACAATGGTATTTAGAACATATATTAATGCGCACCGGGTTCTTGCCCATACAAAACATAACATTTCAGGATAATTCCATTTTTTTGTCCGAATCCGAACATATCCGTTCAGGTTCGGACAAAAAAAATTTGGAAAAAATAATCTAAAACTTTGATTTTCAGGCACATACAAAAATGGCTTATTAGTTGACTCTTTTCAGATACGACGACCATTACTTAGGGTATCTGATTCACAACCAATTATACCCAAATCCTTTAATACGCTTTAACACGACCAATTCAACAACTGAAGCCATGTTCATCAACAATCTCAAAATCGGCTGGCGCAGTTTGCGCAAAAATAAAATCTACAGCACCCTTACCGTGCTGGGCCTGACCGTAGGCATCGCGGCGGTGCTGCTCATTTTCCAGATGGTGCGCTACGAATGGAGTTTTAATAAAAATTTCAAAAACTACGACCGCATCGTACGGGTAGTTTCGGTGTTCAAAGATGCGGAAGGCACGGAAAATACCGGCGTATGTGTGCCTTTGCCCGCAGGAGAAGTGCTCGTAAATTCGGTACCACAATTTGAAAAAAAGAGCCGGGTCAAGGAATGGAAAGGTACGCTCACCGTGCCCGATCCACTGGATGCCGCAGTTTTGAAGAAATTCATCACAGCGGAAACAGAAACAGCCTTTTTTACAGAGCCCGGATTCTTTGAGATTTTCGACTTGCAATGGCTGGCAGGCAACCCGGACCTGGCGCTTAACCAACCGAACACCATTGTATTGACAAAAAACTGGGCGGAAAAGTGCTTCGGTCAATGGCAAAATGCCCAGGGGAAAATTCTTTTCATTGACAACCTTTATCCGGTTGAAGTTACGGGCGTGGTCGAAAACATGCCCGACAACTGCGATTTCACGATGCCTTACCTGGTTTCTTACGCCACCATCAAGGGTAAGGAGGACTATTTCTTTTCGGGTGACGGTGACTGGGACAACTGTATTTCCAATGATCAAGTATATGCGCTGCTTTCCGATCCTGCACAAATGGCGGCTGCCAACGCAGTGGTAGGAAAGGTGGGCGAAAAAGAATATACGGATAAAAAAGGCCTGCGCGAACGCATCCATCACCTTCAACCCTTGTCGGAACTGCATTACGACGACCGTTACGGCAATTCCGGCACACACGTCATTTCTAAAAGCAGGCTGAAAATATTGTCGTTTATCGGGCTGCTGATCCTCGTGCTGGCCTGTTTCAACTTCATCAATCTGGCCACTGCACAGGCTACTTTGCGGACAAAAGAAGTGGGCGTCCGCAAAACGCTTGGCGGCAAACAGCACCAGTTGATTGGACAATTCATGATGGAAACGGGAATTATCGTGGCTATTTCAGTGGCGCTGGGAGCCAACCTTGCTACCATAGCCGCTCCTTTGCTGCAATACGTGTCGGAAGTGCCTGCTACGCAGCCGTTTTTATCCAACCCAAGCGTCTGGATGTTTTTGTCGGCCACCATGGTAGTGGTTACCCTGCTGGCCGGACTTTATCCTTCGCTGACCCTGGCCGGTTTTGAGCCGATCAAAGCCTTCCGGAACAACGCAGTCAAAAGTATGACGGGCGGGGCTACGCTGCGCAAATCGCTGGTAGTATTGCAATTCGTTATCGCACAGGGACTTATCATCAGTGCTATCGTCACTATTCTGCAACTGGACTATATCCGTTCGCAGGATCTCGGTTTTAAAAAAGACCTCGTTTATACTTTCAATTTTGGTTCAGACAGCCTCACCCGGCAGCGCCTGGAGGCCCTCAAATATGCTTTACAACAAATTCCCGCCGTAGAATCGGTAAGTTTCGGCAGCGATCAGCCGCTTTCGAACAGCACCTGGGGTTCCGATTTTCGCTATGCCGACCGGCCGGAAAGCGAACCTTTTGAAACGACGCTGAAATTTACGGACGACCAATTCCAGAAAACCTACGGGCTAAGGCTAATGGCAGGCCGCTGGCTGGAGCCGTCGGATACCATGCGTGAAGTAGTGCTCAATTATTCCATGCTGCGCAAGCTCGGTCTGAAAGACCCGAATGAAGCCGTCGGACAAATTTTTCACCTTTGGGGCAGCCGGCCCCTGCGCATAGTCGGGATTACGGAAGATTTCCACACCCATTCTTTTCACAGGGAACACCAGCCGCTGGCCATGACCTCCGACAAGGCTTTTTTCTGGGAAGCGGGCGTAAAAATCCGACCAGGCGACCTGCCTGCCACAACCGCCGCGATCAAATCCGCTTTCGACGCGGTGCTGCCCGAACAGGTATTCACCGGAAAATTCCTCGACGAAAGTATTGCCAGGTTTTACGATGACGAAAGTCGCCTTTCCGCCGCCTGCCGGGGTTTCGGGTTATTGGCTATTTTTATTTCCTGCCTCGGGTTATTCGGTCTGGCCACACATGCCGCCACACAGCGCGTGAAAGAGATCGGCATTCGTAAAGTGCTGGGCGCTACGGTTTCCAGCATTGTGGGTATGTTGTCCAGAGAATTTTTGATCATGGTAACCCTGTCCCTCGTCATTGCGTCGCCGATTGCGTGGTACCTGATGAATAAATGGCTGGCGAATTTTGCCTACCATATTGATATTCAATGGTATGTATTTGCTATTACAGGTTTTTTGGCACTGAGCGTGGCGTTTTTAACAGTGGGTTTTCAAAGTATGCGGGTGGCATTGACTAATCCTGTGAAGTCGCTGCGGAGTGAATAGTTATTGGTTATTGGTTATTGGTTATTGGTTATTGGTTATTGGTTATTGGGATGTTTCAGGCCGGAATTCGAGGGAGTTAAGCCTGTATTTCCCTTAACAAGATATCATAACTCATAACTCCCATGCAAATCTCCGAAAACCAAATCCAGTTCGCCATCCCATTTAACTTTTTCACAAATACTTGATTATCAACACGAATAACGAATAACCAATAACCAATAACTAACCATGCTGTCCAACTATTTCAAAATCGCCCTTCGCAACCTCAACCGCAACCGCAGTTATGCCACCCTTAATATCCTGGGACTGGGCCTTAGCATTGCCTGCTGCGTGCTGATTTTTCTGTTGGTGAGCCATCATCTGAGCATCGACCGGTACCATGCAAAGGCAGACAGGACAGTACTGATCACCACGGAATCCAAAGGTGAAGTCGTCAACCGGGAAGGCAACGTGCCCTACCCTATGGGCGTGGCCCTGCGCCAGGAATATGCTTTTTTGGAAAAAACAGCCATGGTATCCGGGCGCAACAACTCGCTGGTCACCTTGAGCAAGCCGGGCGAGGCGCCGGTAAAATTCAAAGAAATTGACGTACGCGCTTTCGCCGAGCCGGAACTGTTCGAGATTTTCGACCTGCCCCTTGTACAAGGCAGCATGGAAGGTTTCCGGCAGCCGAACACAGTGCTGCTGACCGAAAAAATAGCCCGCAAATACTTCGGCACTACAGATGCCGTCGGCAAGTCCTTCAAGGTCAACAACCTCAACGACTACCAGGTGGTCGGCATCCTCCGCGATATTCCCGAAAACACCGACCTGCGTTACCAGATGTATTGTTCCTGGGCCACGCTGACCAGCGATCCCGACGCGAAACGGATGCTGAACAACTGGGGCGGCATCAACGGCGGCACCCAATGTTATGCGATATTGCGCGAAGGACACACATTATCAGAACTGGAAACAGCATTTGTCGGTTTCCGTGAAAAGTACTTTCACCCGGAAGTTCGCGAATGGTACTACCACGCGGCGGCGCTGTCCAGCGTCCATTTCGATCCCGATCTGGGCACAGGCACACGCAAATCCTACATCTGGGCTTTGGCGCTCATCGGGCTTTTCCTCTTGCTGACAGCCTGTGTCAATTTTATCAATATGGCCACCGCCCAGGCGCTCACCCGCGCCCGTGAAGTGGGAGTGCGCAAGTCGATCGGCAGCAGCCGCGCGCAACTTTTCTGGCAATTTATGTCCGAAACCGGGCTGATTGTCCTGCTTTCTACGGGAATCGGATTGGCAGGCGCTTACCTGGCTTTACCCGCTATGAATAAACTGATCGGCGCCAACCTCCATTTGCCTGTCGCGGGCGGAGTGGCTTTTTACGGTTTTTTGGCAGCACTCATGGTTTCCGTCGCCTTTCTGGCAGGCGCCTATCCAGGCATGGCCATGTCCGGTTTCAGGCCCGCAGCGGCACTCAAAGGCGCCGTGGACGGACAGCAGGTGGGCGGGTTTTCGCTGCGCCGCGTACTGGTGGGTACACAATTCGCCATTTCACAGGCACTGATTATCGGAGCGGTGACGGTGACCGCACAAATGGAATACACGCGGAAAGCCGATCTCGGTTTTCAACGCGATGGTATCGCCATTTTGCCACTGCCCGGGCGTTATGACGCCATCAAACAGCACACGTTGCGGCAACAACTCAGCAATGTCGCCGGAGTGGAAAGTGTCTCGCTTTGTTTCCAGCCACCGGCCTCCAGCGCAAACTGGATCACCCGCCTGCGCATGGAGGGCCGTATGGAAAACGAGATCTGGGAAGCCAATCTCAAATCGCTCGACAACCGCTACCTGGAAACATTCGGCATAAAAATCCTGGCAGGGCGCAACCTCGAACCCAGCGATACCGTGCGCGAAGTGCTGGTCAACGAAGAAATGGTGCGCAAACTCGGCCTCGCCTCACCGGAAGAAATACTGGGAAAAAAATTGTACCAAAGCGCCGATGGTTACCCTGTTGTGGGCGTGGTAAAAAACTTCAACAACCGCTCGCTCCACGCATCCATTATGCCACAGGTGATGATGAGCGACGCCGGCAATTACGACGCCTGTGCGCTGCGCCTCAACATGCAAAGCGCTAAACCTGCACTGGCCGAAGTAGAAAAAATATGGCTGAACCATTTCCCGGAATACTTTTTTGAAAGCGAATTTCTGGACACGCGCCTCGCGAAATTTTATGAGCAGGAAAGTATCGTGCTGCAATTGATGCGTCTGTTTGCAGGTATTGCGGTGTTTATCGGTTGCCTGGGCCTGTACGGACTGGCGGCCTTCCTGGTGCTGCGCAAACGGAAGGAAATCGGCATCCGCAAAACGCTCGGTGCGAGCATCGCAGGTATTTTGTGGCTGTTTGGCAAAGAATACGTCCGGCTGTTGGTTGTCGCTTTTGTACTGTCAGCACCCCTCGCCGGCTGGGCTATGGAAAAATGGCTGGGCAATTATAACTATCGTATTCCTCTGGGTATTAGCGTTTTCGGGCTGTCATTGTTGCTGACGTTTGTAGTAGCGGTTTTAACCGTAGGTGTTCAGTCGGCGAAAGCGGCGCTGGCCAATCCGGTAAAATCTTTGCAAAACGAGTAATTACCGTATCATCAGCCTCTTACTGCCATATTTACACTACTGCATTCAACTGTTTTCAAAACCGGGGAAAAAGACTCCAACCCACAGATTTGCTGTAAAAATGTTGAAAAACGATCTCAAAATAGCCCTCAGAAACCTCCGGGCGCACAAATTTTTTTCGCTGCTCAACATTGCAGGCCTTGCGCTTGGTATGTCGGCCTGTCTTACGGTTATCCTGATCATCCGTGATCAGTTGAGTTACGATCTTTTTCACCCGGAAAGCGAACGCGTTTTTCGAATCAATTCCCGGCAGGCAGACGGGATGAAACTGGCATCGGCGCCCGAGCCGATTGCTGCTGCATTGGTCCGCGATTTCAGCGTGGCGGAGTCTGGCGTTGCAGTGGTTCGAAGTATCCAAAACAACGACGCGACTACTACCGGCAACCTCACTTTACCCATGAGCGGCTTTTTTACCGGGCCGGAATTTTTCAACATTTTTGGCTTCCAACTGGAAATTGGAAATGCAGCGACGGCCTTGAGCGAGCCGAACACCCTCGTTTTGTCGCACAAAATGGCCGAGCGTTTTTTTGGCGCCAACAACCCGGTGGGTGCGTCGCTGGTGCTTAAAAACAAAGGTGCTTTTCGTGTGACGGGCGTTGTGGCTGAACCGAAAGGCAAATCTCACTTGAAATTTGACTGCCTCGCTTCCATAGGTTCGCTGCAGACTATTGAACAGGCTTACCCGCCTGCCGAGGCTGAAGAAAAAACGATAGGCAACTGGGAAAACCGTTTCATGTCTTACGTTTATGTGCGTTTGAATCCCGGAAAAACAGAAGCTGATCTCTCCAACGCCCTGGCAGTTCTGGCAGATACGCGAAAAAAAGCGGGTAAATCGGACAGCGAAGTGCAATTTTTTGCCCAGAATCTTGGTAATATTTCTCCGAGACCCGATCGGTTAGCCAATGATATCGGCGGCGGCGCTCCCTGGTTTTTCATTTGGGGACTCGGCGCGTTCGTGCTGGTGCTGATTATTTTTCCTTGTCTTAATTATGCCAACCTGGCCGTCGCCCGCGCTTTTGAACGCACACGAGAAGTGGGTGTCCGAAAAGCCATCGGCGCCCGAACCGGCGACGTCAAAAAACTTGTTCTGACGGAATCGGTGCTAACGGCATTATTCGCCCTTG
>JADLCC010000512.1 GCA_020847425.1 Saprospiraceae bacterium | reverse complement strand
TATCAGCCGGAAGCGTAAATACGTAGAGCCGTGTGGTTTTTCCCGTGCCGATGATATTGCCGTCCGATTTTGGGGCATCGATGCCAAAATCATTGTCGTTGATTACCGCAAAAGTGGAGTCATTCATGACGGTAAGCCCTTCCGGTTTGTCGTGATCGCGCTCCCAGCCCAACTGGGTAAGATCTGCGAACAATTGTTTTTTTACCGGATATATTCCTTTGGTTATCAATGTATTCGCATCTATAAGAGGCTCAACAAGGATACTGGAAGGCGCTGTGGCGCTCAATGCGGTTGCGTTTTCAATGCTGATTTTATAGACATTTTTTACCGATTCCTTTTTGCGTTCGGCATGTTCCAGCACCAGGAATTCCGTATTGTTGATGGCCGCTATATCGCCGATTTTCATATCCTGGCTGCGGATATTTCCCTGTGCGGCAGCGTGTTCATAAATAAAAGTACGTGTCAGGCCCTTCTTCGGATCTATTTCAAGCAGTCGGTGCAAGCGCGATTGTTGGCCGGTTTTTTCATCCGGGATATTGGCAGGGCTTTGCAGCAAAGCATAGATTTTGCCATTGGGTGTGCAGGTAATGCCCTCGAAACCCCGGTTGGGGCGTCGTTTGCCCCAGGCTGCGTCCAGGGGCACATCTTCAGGTTGAGAAGGAAACGGGGTATAGCGCTTTTTTACCTTGAACTGCGCATCGAGTTGCCAGATACTCGTTCCATATTCCTCACAAACCCACCAATCGCCATTCGGATCCCGTGTAAGCCCTTCTGCATCGAGTCCCCAGGCGTCAAATGGTATGGTGGTACCCAAAGTGTCGGACCAGGCCATTTCACCTGTATTTCCATGGCCGGGCGGCAGAGGCAATCCACTGGCATTAGAGTTATCAGGGCGTTTGATGACGTATTTGCGCATGACCTGCAGTTTGTCGCCTTCCAGTGTTGCCTGCCAAATTTTTGGCGCATATTTTGGAAATGGAAAGAGCAAGGGCGACTTACCTTTGGCGGCTGAACCAGCGGTGACATCTGCGTTTGGTCCGCGATCGGAGAGCAGGAAAAACACCCCATTCTGATAAATAATACCAGAAACGCCGCCTTCTTTGACAATCAGGCCATTGTGAGTGCCAACAATGGGCATTTCATCAAATTTGTACTTTTTGAGCCGAAACCCTTGTGGAGCAAACAAGTCGGGCGACTGCGCAAAAACAGGGCAAACAAAAAACAAAAGGGCAAAAAATGGATACAGGCGTAAATAAAGTTTCATGCTTCAAAGATTATGATTAACCGAAAACGGGGGCCATGGTATATAATGCAAGCATCGGGCCAAAACGATCCATACAAAAGACAAATCCGGAAATTGTCATAGAACTTACTTTGCAGCGCGAATGAATACTCAGCATTACGATTTTGTGGTAATTGGTGGCGGCATATTCGGCTGTTACGCAGCATTATATTTAGCCAAAAGAGGTGCAAAAATAGCGCTTTTGGAGAAAGAAGCGCAACTGTTTCGGAAAGCCTCCCTAGTAAACCAGGCGCGGCTGCACAGCGGCTACCATTATCCGCGCAGCCTGGCCACTGCTGCCCTGAGCGACGAGCACAAAGAACGCTTCACGGCAGAACACCGCGCTTTTGTGCATTTCTCCTTTGAAAAATACTATGCCATCGATCGTTTCGGCTCCTTTACCGACCCTTTGCAATTTGAGCGGTTTTGCAGCAGGCTAAACATCCCTTTTCAGCGTATCGAAGAGCATAACCTGTTTAATTTCAACCGTTTAGAGGCGCTTTACCTCACGGAAGAATATTCGTTCGATCCTGTCCTACTCGGACATTATTACCGGGAAAAAGTGGAAAACGAGCCGGGCATTACGGTGTTGAATAATGTCCGGCTGGAGTCAGCCAAAGTTGACAACGATCAATGGCTGGTACATTTTGAACAGACCGCTTCCCTACCCCATCAGCGCCATCAGTTGATCACGCCAACCGTGATCAACGCCACTTATGCCGCTTCCAATGCGGTGAATCAACTGTTCGATACGGGTAACCTGGCGCTCACCCATGAACTTTCTGAAATTGCTTTTGTCAATTCCCGGGAATTTGGCGACCGCGGACTGACCGTGATGGATGGCCCATTCGGTTCCATTATGCCTTACGGGCTTAGCGGCTTGTTGTCTTTATCCTCTGTGGCTTATACCCACCACAAAATATCGTACGAAGACTTGCCTCAATTTGATTGCCAAATTGCCGAAGATCCTGCGTGCCGCCCGCAGGCGCCCGGTATTTGTACCGATTGCCCGCGCAGGCCTGTCAGCAATGCGCCAAAAATGCTGGCGCAAATGCAGCAGTATTTCTCCGACTCGGTGCATTTTGAGCACTTTTTTTCCTATTTCACGATCAAATCCAAACTTAAATCCAGTTATATCGATGACGGCCGCCCCACGGAAATATCCATGTTGCGCGATAACCCTCGGTTTTACTGCCTCTTCTCCGGAAAAATCAATTCGATTTACGAAGTAGAAAAAATAGTCTGATTCGGTTTAAATCTTGATGAAGATCCCGCGTTTGTACAACACTAAGCACACCATCCAAACTACTGCGGTGAAACTAAGCGCATAGAGCAGGGATCCCAATTCGGCCTGATGGATGGGATAAAAAACGTGTTGATATACCCAGTACAACACGCTGCGGCTTTTTCCTTCGGGGTCAGTGTATTTAAATATTCCGGCAGTTTTGACCATCAGCGCAGCCAGCACAAATGCAAAAAGCGGATTGGAACCAAAAACAAGAAATGGTTTCGCGCCTGCACTCCATCCGCGTATGTCGAGGGCCCAAATGCAACAGGACAAAAAGATCATGGCCAAACCACCCGTGTACAAAACAAAAGTGCTGGTCCACAGCGATTTATTGATAGGAAATGCAAAGCCCCAAACAAAACCGATAGCGCCGATCAGGGTTCCGTAAAGCAACAAATCATACACGAGGCGATTGGGGTCATTTTTTCGGTCAGCGATCAAACCACCTGCCAGGTATCCCATGATTACGGTTACAACTGCCGGCAAGGTGCTCAAGAGTCCTTCAGGGTCGAAAGGAATGCCTTTGCCCATCCACAAATGACCCGCTCCCAGAACCCAGAGATCTACCTGACGTACAATGTTCGATTCGAGGGAATATGGCGCCGCGCCACCGCCCCAATAAAGCAGCAGCCAATAAATAACCAGAATCAAACCTCCTGCCCATATCAGCATTTGCCTGGAGAGCGTGACACATAAAAATGCAGCCAGGCCATATGCGATTCCAATACGTGGTAAAACGCCCAAAATGCGCAATTCCGCCCAGTTTTTATTGTAAAATGGGAATGCATTCAGCGCAACGCCGATCAGGAATATCAATGCCGCGCGGCGCAAAATCTTCCGGGTCAGTGCCGGAGTGAGTTGCCGGTTGAATTTCGAAAAGGAAAACCACAGGGCCACCCCTACAATAAACAGAAAGAAAGGGAATACCAGGTCAGTAGGCGTACAACCATGCCAGTCAGCATGTTCAAGCGGATCGTAAATACTTTGCCAGGTACCCGGATTGTTGACAACAATCATCAGTGCAATGGTAAGCCCGCGGAAAAAATCCAGAGAGAGGTAGCGCATATAAGTACCAGGTTAATATTAGTTTTTATTACTTGTGAAGGATTTTGTGCTGCAATAAGGCTGTTTTGAGGCGCAATGCGGTGGTATTGTAACGAAAAACAAACGCAGTTGCAGTGTAAAAGCCAAAGCAAATATTGAAAACTAATATTGACCTGGTGCTTATGTATTTGGATTGTTATTTTTTCTGCCGAAATGTAATTATATAATTCAAAACAATTATACCTTTCGATTATGATTTTATGAATCATGTAACTCTAACTGTTTATTAATCCAAACTTTGTTTCGTATGAAGAATTATTTAATGTTTTGCAGGTGCATGGCATTATTGCTCCTGTTTGCCTGGCCGCTTGTTTTGTCGGCCCAATCCGTCAGTTACAGCATTAAAGGTACTGTAAC
>JADLCC010000511.1 GCA_020847425.1 Saprospiraceae bacterium | reverse complement strand
CGCCACTCACAACTCACTATTCACAACTCACCTCAAAGATTTATCACTTTTTGATAATACCCCCTCCCCCCTGCCAGTATTTCCAGTACATAAACACCTGTGTCGTAGAGTTCAATTTCAACCCGGCCATTTTGATCCCGGACAAGATTGGAATATTCAGCAATCAGTCGGCCATCCATATGAAATACCCTGATTTTTTCTATCGGACCTTGTGCCGATTGGCCGGCGACAAATATTTTCCCATCGGTGGCAGGATTGGGAAAAACAAGGAAGGGTGACGCCTGACGTCCGGATTCGGGCGCATCGACGGCCGAGAACATGCAGTTGTTTAAACCGGCTTCAAAAACATCGAGCGGACAAGTTGTTACCCCGGGGCTGATGGCGCCGGAAACGACCCCGTTTTTCAGGATCAATTTGTTCATTTCGCACAAAATCGGCTGCACTTCAAAATAATCCTCGGTCATCGCGTCCGGATTATCTATTGGTGTTGCAAAAAAATTGAAAATTCCAAAGGCCACGATCACGGTGTCGCCTACGGGAAAGTGTGCCAACACATCGACATAACAGAATGATTCCATGCTGTTTCCATACACCTTGATGGTATCGGTACAATTCACCTCATCCTTGTATTTTTTCAGTACTTGCAGGTAAACGGCAAAGTTATCGGGCGCATATACTTTCGAGCGGATTACCCTGGCCTGAACTGCCACTTTTACCGGAGCATGCTGGATGTATTGACAGAAATGGAACCCGATGCAACTACAGGCTTTACTTTCGGCAAGAGCGGTCAGTACGATAACTGATAGGAGTATTATTTTTTTCATTTGTTTCCCGGTGAGATCATAAAACAATCGCTTTTTGATAAAATACCTTTCCGCCGGAATGAATTTCCAGCACATGCACCCCTGTACCCGATATACTGATTTCGAGCGGAAGCGGCTGATTTTCGGAAAGATTGAAATATTCGCAGTTCAAACGCCCATCCACAGCATACACCCTGATTTTTTCTATCGGATCATGCGACGATTGGCTGCTGATATACAGTTTTCCGGACCTGGACGGGTTTGGATAAATACGGAAATGCAACTCCGGATTTTCGTACTCCGGCACATCTACAACGGGAAAAATACAGGTACTCAAACCGTCCTCGAAATGGTCCAAAGGATAGGCATCAAGCCCTTCGGTAATGGGACCTGTCACAATCCCGTGTAACAGATTCAGGACCAGCATATTGCATAAAGTCGGCCGCACTTCGTAATAATGCTCCGTCAATGAATCGGGGTTAGGTAGTTGCGCCTCGGTAAACTGAAAGGAACTGAACGCCCCTATTACCGTGTCGCCAACCGGAAAAAAACTCAATACATTGACGTAACAGGCAAAATCCTGGTCGTTCCCATACACTTTGATGGTATCTGTGATGGGAACTTCCTGTTTGTATATTTTCAGGACTTTTAAATACACGGCGAAGTTATCGGGCGCATACACGACCGAATGCAATACCCGGGCTTGAACGGCCACTTTTACGCTGGTATCGCGCAGGTAACTGCAAAAATGAATCTGGATGCAACTACAGGCTTTTCCTTCGGCGAGGCCGACTGTCAGCAGGAGGAGGACAAGAATGTGTTTTTTCATCGGAATCGATTTTTGAATGCTAATCAATAGATGAAAAGACCACTCTGGTGTTTCAATTCGTTGGGTACCATTTTATCCAAATGCCTGAGTATCCAGCCTGATAACCAATAACTGATAACCGATAACTATTGCTCAATTCGCAAAAACCATTTTCCGCGCATCCACCGCCTCCCCATCTATCATCAGCGCGTACTGAAAAGCCCCCCGCACACCGTAGCCGTGGGTGTACATCACTTCGTTCATGCCCTGTTTGAGTTCCACCGGCAATTCCTGAATGATTTTTCCACTCATATCGATGACCCGGATCAAGGCTGTGCGGTAATTGGGCACTTCATTCACCCAGAAACTGATCCAGGTCGCTTCATCGAAGGGGTTGGGGCGGTTCTGGAACAAACGGATGGGTTTTTCCGCTTCCTGCCCACTCACTTCTTCCGTAGCAGAAATCTGGACCACTTTTTCAATCGAAAACAGGCTTTCAATACCCGCGCTATCCACCCGCGCAACGCTCACAATCAGGGTGCCTGTGGGGTTGCAGGGAAAAACGCCTGATGTGCTGCCGCTCAGGGTAAAAACAGTATCCCAGTCGTTGGTAGTAGTGCGCAGCGCAACACGATAGACGCCCAGGGTATCCGGGTCATCTATTTCCAGCAACAGCGTGCTACCGGAACGGATACCGGTAAAATCTGCCGGTGTCGGCACACCCCGGGCGGCCATGGCCAGGGCATTGCCGTTGATGACTGCATTGCGGGCCAGGTAGTTGAATTGTACAAAAAAGGAATCCACTGCACCGTCGTTATCGGTATCCACGCCCAGCACATCGCGGGTAGAGTGCTGCCGGTCGTCGTAATTCGCGTCGATGCCTGCGTCGCCGTGTTCGTTGGCGGCCGTGAAGCGCATGGCCGCAAAACCGCGGCTGCGAAAGGGAATATGATCGCCGCCTCGGCCTGTGCGGTCTTCGGGCGACATAATGCGCACCAGCATCGGAACGGCTTCCGTGGACAGGAGATTCTCCTTGTATTCCAGTTTGATGTACCGCGCCAGTTGTTTGTGCGCTGAATTAAACGAACCGGATGAAAACAGCCGAACACTCGTGGAATCGATGTCGTTGTAGCCCGGGCAGGAAGGCGGAGAGGACGTGTGCCCGCAAACCACGCCGCCTACTACGTCATTGTTCAGGACTGCCCGCAACGGAATATTGTTGTCCTTGCAATAAATGGCAAATGCCTCGGCGCCGTAAAGCCCTTGTTCTTCACCGATCACCACCATAAAAACAATCGTGTTTTTAAAAGTATACCTGGACAATACTCGCGCAAGGTCCATCACCAGCGCCGTACCACTGGCATTGTCTTCCACACCCTCGGCCAGACAAGAAGTGTCGCACAGCACCTCGCAGCGGCTGTCGATATGCGCTTCCACAAGCAGGACGCCATTCGGGTCGGGGTCGGCGCCAGGCAAAACCGCCATAATATTCCGGTGCTGGCCAACCGCGCAAATTGTCCGGTCGAACTGGAAATAACCTGTCTGCAAACGCCCTTCGTTTGCCGCACTGGACGCCTCCAATTGCGACAATACCCAGCGCCGCGCCGCGCCGATACCCCAGGTTGCGGAAACGGTATCGCTGCCGGTGTTGCGGTTGCCGAATGCACTAAGCCTCGTAATATAGGAGCGCAGGCTGTCCGGAGATATCCGTGCGCTGATTTCAGCAGCAATGACCGCAGGGTCGTCGATCACCGTACTTGCAGCATAGTCGGATGGCGTGTAGTTGCCTTTCAAAACATCTTCTGCCAAAGCATTGGTTATCACAAAATTGGTTTGGGCGAAAAAAGGAGATGCGAGCAGACAAAGGAGCAGCAGGAGGGTTAATTTATACATGTTGGATCGTTTTGTAGTGATATAAGTAACAGAACTGATATCTTTCGTTGCATTTGCTTACCCATGCCCCCCTTGTCATCCTGCCGGGAACCGTCCACTCTAAGGCAGGTTTTCAGAGATTTTCCCCTCGTAGAGCGGACGGTTCCCGGCAGGATGACAAGGGGTGCATGGGTAAGCAAATGCAACGAAAAATTCGGGATGACTCATGTTTTGCGCTGAAAAAAAACCAAGTATACATGTAATAGCCATTTTACCGGCCCTAATTTAGACACACTTTATCCAAACAAACCACAAACACGATATCATTCCTGTCGTTTGTTCAGGAATGGCAAAATAGCGATCATTTGCAGAAAAAATAGAGGCAAGCCCAAAATCGAACGTCCTGATTTCCTACATTT
>JADLCC010000510.1 GCA_020847425.1 Saprospiraceae bacterium | reverse complement strand
TGAAGAAGAAAGTAGTCGTTTTTCTTCACCAAAATGCCACTCACGATTCACGCCTCACCACTCACGATTCACACGGTCATTATTTCTTTTTCCTTGGTGGCAATCACTTTATCCACCTGTTCTACAAATTTGTTGACAAGGTCCTGCAATTCAGTTTCCTTGCGTTTGCCGATATCTTCCGCCAGGCCGTCTTTTACGGCTTTTTTGATGTGTTCCAGGGCTTTGTGGCGGGCATTGCGCACACCGACTTTACTTTCCTCGCCGGCGGCTTTGGCTTTTTTCACCAGTTCTTTGCGGCGCTCCTCAGTAAGTGGCGGCACACTCAGGCGGATAATTTCACCGTCGTTCGCCGGAGTAATCCCGATATTGGAATTGATGATTACACGTTCGATCGGTCCCAGCATGTTGCGCTCCCAGGGCTGAATGATGATGGTACGCGCATCGCTGACCTGCACATTGGCAATCTGCGTCATCGGAGTTGGTGTACCGTAATATTCTACCATCATATCGGAGATCAGGTTGGTAGATGCCTTGCCTGTGCGCAACTTGACGAGTTCGTGGTCAAGGTGTTCCAGTGCTTTGCTCATGTGCGCTTTCGCTTCGTTTAGTATACTGCTTACGTCTTCCATATTTCGTTGAAATATTGGTCAATAATTTGGATGTGGTCAAAGATGAATTTTGAAACGCGGTGTTTTGCGCTGCAAAGTTCACAAGTTTTACATTTTTAAAGAAAAAGGAACGCGAAAATATGGCAGTGCGTACCTTCGGGCTGCAGGAAAACGCCAAAATATGACAAACAAGTGGCAGCATGGCTAATCTGGTGGGTATAAATGCACATTTTAAACCGCTACCTTGTCGGCGCTTCTCTCAAAATTATTGCGAAATCAACCTATGCCTGAATTACAGGAAATAAAAAGAACCTTGTCACGCATCGATAAACTGGAGCGGGAGGTCAGTCTTAAGCAGTTGCAAATCAATAGTTTGCTGGCTATCACGCAGGCTATTAATGAAAACGTGTCGGCGGAAGACCTGTTTAAGATGTACAATTCTTTCCTGCGCTGGGAAATCGGCATCCGCAAGATGGCTCTTTTTTTCCGGGAAGGCGACAAATGGGAGTGCAAATCTTCGCTCGGGGTGCCGGAAGATATGCTGTCGGAAGATGTGGGCGCCGAACTCTCCAAATACCGCAGCAAACAGGGACTGGAGAGCAGCAACCACGCCCTGATCCGCGAATTCGACCTGGTCGTGCCGGTCCTGCACAAGGATGTGGCCATTGCCTACGCTTTTATCGGCGGCTTCGGCGACGAAGACGATGTGTACAACAAAGTACAGTTCGTGACCACCATTACCAATGTGGTGGCGGTGGCGATCGAGAACAAACGCCTGTTCAAACAACAACTCCGCCAGGAAATCATCAACCGCGAGGTGGAAGTGGCCGCCGAAATCCAGCGCACCCTCGTGCCATCGCGCCTGCCTTCCAGCAAAAACTACCAACTGTCGAGTATTTATAAACCGCACTTTGCCGTCGGAGGCGACTACTACGATGTGGTCGAATTTCCGGATGGTAAAATCGCTTTTTGTATCGCCGATATCACCGGAAAAGGGGTGTCGGCAGCCATGCTTATGGCCAATTTCCAGGCCAATTTCCACGCATTGGTTACCCGCCGCCCGTCGCTGGAGGAAATCGTGCACGAACTGAACGCTGCCGTGTGGCGCGTCACGCAGGGCGATAAATTTATCACCCTCTTCCTCGCTAAATACGACGTACCGACCCGTACCCTGCACTATATCAATGCCGGACACACACCACCTCTGCTGCTGAGCAACGGGGAGGTCATCCCGCTGCGCAACGGCTGCACTTCGCTGGGCTGGATGCCGGAACTTCCTTTCCTCGAAATCGGCGGACTTTGTCTCATGGACGATGCCCTGATTTTTACCTACACCGACGGACTCACGGATATCCGCAACGACGCCGGCGAAGATTTTAGCGAGGAAAAGCTCACCGAGTTCCTGCTGGCCCATGCAAACGATGACGCTAAACACCTCAATACCAAACTTTTAGCGCATGTCGAATCGTTCCGCGAACAGCAGCCGTTCCCGGATGACATTACTGTGTTAACTTGTAAGGTTTTTGGACGGTGATGAGGGTGTTTTAGTGTTTTAGTGTTTTAGTAGTGTTTCACGCCAGGCATTAACTATACTCAGCACCACTATCCTATCCTCAAATACCAAGAATTATCATTCCAAAACACTAAAACACCAAAACACTAAAACCCCCTCATCAACCCAACCAATCATAGCAACAATGGATAAAAAAGAATCCTTTGAAATTGATGTAAACGGTCAGCACCGCTTCGAAGTGCTCCAGGCCGATGCCGAAAACCTGGACCTGATCTCCGAACAGGACGGGCGTTTTCATATCCTGCACAACGGGCGGTCCTGGCATGCCGAACTGGAACATGCCGATTTTGAGACCCGCCAACTGGTCTTTCGGATCAATGGTAATTCCTACGCCATTCACATCGCCGATCAATACGAACAACTGGTCCGCCAACTCGGCCTCAGCATCGGCGGCCACCAGAAACAGAATACCGTAAAAGCACCCATGCCCGGACTGGTACTCAACATCCTGGTTGAGCCCGGCCAAATGGTGCAAAAAGGCGACGCCCTCCTGATTCTCGAAGCCATGAAAATGGAGAATGTACTAAAAGCCGCCGGCGAAGGCCAGGTGAAGGCTGTAAAAGTGCAAAAAGGAATGGCGGTGGATAAGGGGCAGTTGCTGCTGGAAATGGAATAAGGGTGTTTTAGTGTTTTGGTGTTTGATGTACGACTTAGAGTTTTAGCCCCAAATGCGGCAAAAAGTTTCGACCTTAGTTCATTGAAATACTGACAGAATAAAAGCGACATTATGGGCCGAGCAACTGAACTAATTTTTCGAGAGCAG
>JADLCC010000509.1 GCA_020847425.1 Saprospiraceae bacterium | reverse complement strand
TTGAACGTGTTCAAAAACGTTTGGCCAATACCTTGAGCGCATACAAAACAGTAAGCACAACACTAAAAACCGCAATACCCATCACCTCATTTGATTTGGATTGAAAAATAAACCAGATCAATGCCGCCAGGGCCACCACGGGTATGGCAATGCCGCCCGGCAGCGTAAAATTCCCGGGACTTTTTTCAACGGGAAACAACCGGAACCGGATCACCGCCAGCGCCACGCCGGCATGGATAAACAGGATGGAAAGGGTAGCCAGCACGATCAACTGCCGGAACCCGCCGGAAACTGCGACGATAAAAGCAAGCAGGGAAAACACGCCAACAGCCCAGTGCGGCGTGGCAAACCTGGGATGCACTTTTGCTAAAAAAGCGGGCAGTAAACCGTCTTTTGCGCCGGCAAAAACCACCCTGGAGAAAATCAGCACCAGGGAGTTTAAACTGCCGAAAATGGCGATCACTGCACAGATAATCAGCATGCTGCTGCCCCAGGGACCCAATAGCGCTCCTGCCACTGCGGCTAAAGGCGCTTTTTGGCCGATCAGGTCCGCCCCCAGCACACTTTGGGCCACCAATTGGATCAAACAATAAAAAACAACAATACCGACCACGCCCAGCATTAAACCCAGGGGCGCGGTTCTTTTGGGGTTTTTCATTTCACCGCCAATATTGATCACCATTTCTCCGCCTGTGAAAGCGAAAAAGAGGATCAGCGCCGCTTCACCCAGGTTGCCCACCGCAGGAAAACCCTCCCAAATCAATTGGTCGGACTGTAAGTGAAAAAGCCCTAAGCCGACCACCAGTACCAGCGGGATTACTTTTACCAAAGTGATGGTTTTGATGACCGCCATGCCTTGTTTTACACCGGTAATATTGACAAAAGCCAAAAAAGCGAACAACAATAAGAAGAGCAAACCCCTGTACGGCAACATGCTGAATACCGGAAAGGGAACGGACAACATTTCTGCAATACCATTGGCGAGGGCTGCCGCGACCATTAATCCGGTGCCGAACCACAAAAAAGCGTTGGCTAAATAACCGAAATAAGGTCCGAATGCCTTTTCAATAAATGCATAAGCGCCGCCTGACGTGGTGATTTGACTTCCCGCTTCGGCATAACAAAGCGCCACCAGCAAAAACAGGCAACCGCAAAGGGCATAAGCGACAATGCTTGCATTGCCCAGAATACCCGCAATGATCGCAGGCAATAAAAATATCCCGCTGGCAATGGAGATATTGACAACGTTCACGGCCACATCAAATATGCCGAGTTCTCTTTTTAGGCCTTCGTTTTGGTTGTTTTCCATTGTTGTGGTTTAAGTACTATAAACATGCAGCGTCTCTTCCCCCGGCTTTATCTCCCCTTCAAAACGCAATCCAAGTCTGGTTAACAGGCTGATAGAGTGCACATTATGCGGAATAGTCGTCGCTAGTACCGTCTGGTATTCAGGATACGCTTTCACCATGTCCAAAACTCCTTTGGCGCCTTCATAGGCATAGCCGGATCCCTGAAAATCGGGAAGCAAGGCAAAACCGATGTCGAAATGCTCCAGGTAATCCCGTTTGAGAAAGGAAATGACTCCGACAGGCGTGTTTGCTGCTTTTAACCGGGCCACCCAGTAGTATAGATTGGGCGTGTTGATGATCCTGTCGACATAGGCCATGGCATCCTCCTGGGTATGCACATTGCGGTCGCCGATAAACTCGATCCATCCGGCGGTGTTGACCAGCACACGCATAAATTCGTGGTCGTTCGGGTGCAGGAGTTCCAGTTGAAGCCTGTCGGTGGTAATGCTGGTTTGTATCATGTAAATAGTTATCGGTTATTAGTTATTGGTTATTCGTGTTGCTCTATTTTTTTAGTTTAATCCTTAGCACCCTATCCGCATTGGTTACAAATAGTGTTCGCTCCTCCGTGTCCAAAGCGCAATTGGAAACCCTGCCTTCCAGTTTTATTTTTCCCAGCACTTTTCCGGAGGCGTTAAAAATCCAGATACCTCCCGGGCCGGTGGCAAAAACATTGCCTTTTTTGTCCACCTTTAGTCCGTCCGGGCCGCCGCCTTCCTTTTTAAAGGCTTCCGTGGCATCATAAAAAATCCGGGCATTGTACACCGAGTCCTGCTCGTTCACATCGAAGGCATACCAGATCGGTTTGGCGCCATCTGAATTGGCTACGATAAATGTTTTGCCATCGGGTAAAAAAGCGATGCCGTTGGGTTTGCTTAGGCTGTCGACAAGCAGCGTGACAGTACCTTTTGAAATGCGGTACACGCCATTGACGGGCGTTTCTTTGGTGGAATCTTTATCGAGGCCCATTAAGCCATACGGCGGGTCAGTGAAGTACAAATCGCCGTTGTTGCGGACGGCTACGTCGTTGGGGCTGTTGAATTTTTTGCCTTCAAATTGGCCCGCCAGGGTAATAAAAGCGGGTCGGGGAGCGGACAATGGCGCATCCATGGCAGCCACCCTCCGGTCGCCGTGCTGGCAGAGCAGCAGGGTGTTTTCCAGGCTCAATGCCAGTCCGTTGGAGCCCGTTTCGCCGCCTCTCGGCACAGCGCCCGTATATCCCGATGGCTCCAGGTATTTTTTTACACCGCCGGCTTCCGACCAGGAATGGATCACATTATTCGGAACATCCGAAAAAATAAGCGTTTTGGATTCGGCCAGCCAGAGTGGCCCTTCAGTCCAGACGAAACCTGTTACAATAACTTCTATTTCGACTTGTTCGTCGAGGATATTTTTGACGGCAGGGTCGAGTATTTCGACCTGGACAATTTTGCCGGTATGCGGCCGGGCGCAACCGAGTGACAATAATAAAAAGCAGAAAAGGCCGATGTTTTTCATAAGATGCTTTTACATATTTTAAGTTGAGTTTCTAATACACTTAAATTAAACCCATGTGCGGTTTTGCGCAGCAAAATATATTTCTTATCAGGCGCTTTCAATTTTTTGAAATACTTTTTTGTCAACGCTTTTGGCGTAAGCAGGTCTTCCTTTCCTTGAATAAAATACACTGGAATTTTAAATTCCAGGCGGTTTTTCATAAAGTCGATGCCGGCGCGCATAGACGGAACGCCCAGCACATTGTCCCCTGCGTAATGGACAAACGAATAATCATCGCCGTCGCTTCGGTTTTGGTTGTCTTTCGGGTTGTCATAACGGGCAGATAATTCAAACCAGGCGTCAGGCGCAGGTGTGGAATTTGCTCTTTCATATTTCTTGACGATCCGCAACAACTGGCCGACTTTTTTGGCCCTTTCATAGGGCGGTTTGCCGAGCGCATTCAAGGTTTCCAGCGCTTCGTGGTCCTTCTTTTTTTGCGCTATTTGATACACTTTTTCATACAGTTTCAAGTCATTATCAGGACTTACAACCTGTGAATGCCCTACGTAAGCATAAAAAAGTTCCGGCCGTTGGGTCGCCATCTCTACCCCGAGCACGGAGCCCCAGGAGGTGCCGAAAAGGATGATTTTTTGTTTTTCCAGGTATTTGGTCAGGTATTCCGTCAAGGCGATTCCATCGGACGTCATCTGCCCGACGGTCAGTGGAAAGGCTTGTAAAAAGGCGGGCGTCAATTCCTCAGGCGCATCGACGCCGAACGTTTTACCTGCTCCCCGTTGGTCCCATTGAACGATGATAAAATCCTTTTCCCAGGTCTTGTAAAGTGCGTCCGAATAAGGGCTGATGGGGCTGCCGGGGCCGCCGTGCAGCATCAACACTACAGGTTTTGAACGGGCGCCTTTGATGCTTACCCATTGTTGGATACCGTTGATTAAAATGAATTTTTCTTCCTGAATATCGCTTTTTCCGAAAGCGCCGATTACAGTAGCAGGTTGTTGTCCGTTAACCGGAAATGAAGTGATCAGGGAAAGCAAGATAATAGATATTTTCAGCACTGTTGCAAGGGTTTTGTAGCGTAAAAACAAGTTACAAGGAAAGCCAAAGTAAACAACTTTATTTCTTACTGCGTCTGAAATGATATTGGCGCATCCCTTTCCGGTCGGGAACACCACAACTTGGATTCACCGGGAAAACCGCTATTTTTGGGCAATCTTTTCCAATCCAACCAAATCAATCCGTTCTACATCATGCACAAACTTTCCCTGTTTCTATTGCTGAATGCCCTGGCGGCGACCATCGCTGCCCAGGATTTTTCCGGCACCTACACCGGCATGTACAATGGAGATCCGGTCTCCCTCATCCTGACTGCCGCAGGCCAAAACGCCTACACTGGCACGATGAACGACAGTCATTTGACTTATACCATTGCCGTCACAGCCACTGGAAAAAACCTGAAGGGAACCTGCTCTGAACAATCGCTCGGCTTATCCCTGGAATTGACCGGCGTGTTGAGCGGCGCTACCCTCGCTTTGCAGTTAAACCTTATGGGCTCCGCTATTGCCTTCGATCTGCAAAAAGCGGGCGCGCAACCCACAACAGTTGCCCGACAGCCTGCATCGCCCGCCGATGCGCAACACGATCCCGCGCTGGTCGGTCGCTGGACGCACCAGTCCAACTACAACAGTGGATACGGACAGGGATCCATGTCGAGCGAAAACGTCATGATTTTCCTGGCCGACGGCCGCCTCGCAGATGGCGGAAGCCGGACGGTTACCAGCGGCTCCGACTGGAGCGGCACTTCCTCCTCCGACGCTGCCGGGGTCATCGAAGGTATGCGCTGGCACACCAAACAGCAACAACTTTTCCTGCAAACCACCACAAACGGCAAAACGGAAACCCAACTCCTGGGCAAGTATTATATCGAAAACAACAACATGCTGATCACTGGCCAGGACGGCACGAAGGTGTTGTTTTATAAGGGATAAAATGTTATGGTCGGCTGCCTATCATACGCACAAGCCTTGATGTGATATACAATATGACCGGTCGAACACCTAAATGTATTACGGCACCTATTAATGCCAGGATAGACCCTATCCCTGTTGGAAGCACAGCGCCAAATGTAAAAGTCATACCAATGACAAAACCAAGGATGCATTCTGCCCGGTAAATTGGGAAAAACAATGCCAGTATAAGAAGCCCCATCATCATATAACCGGGTATTTCAGAATAGCCCAAAGTGAAGAAGGTAGAAAGCAGTATGCCAAAAAGCAGGGCGCCGGCAAATCCATAAAGTGTATGGACGTGGAACGTTGATGCCAGTGATTTTTCATCACTGTTTTTCAGTAATCTCTTTTGTACCCTGTACAGTAGAAACCATGTAAGTACAGGAAGTAAAAGGCCACCCCACCAATTTGAAATTTCAGGCAGGTCTTTACGAGCCAATATATGATGGCTTGGTACACCCCCGTGAAAATAGTTCCAGGCTAATAGTGACCATATTGCCAAGGTTACTACTCCGGTAACATACAGCCGGGTCTTGAAAAATATGTTTTCGCTCATGTAATCTGATTTGAAATGCGCTTTTGGTTTAAAATTATCAGCCTCTCTGTGTGTGTTCCGCTTCCTAATAACTGGGGTTGAGTGGGGTAGTGAGCGGGGAATATCTGCCGGCGCGAAAGACACACCTGTCGAGGCGGAAAAATCTTTCACTTCAATTTCCGCAATTTTATATTTCTGAAATCAATTTCCTGTCCTTCGCTCTGTAGCGCGATATAGCCGGAACGCAGCGGTTTGCCATCCTGCTTTGTTGCGGGTTCGAAACCGGTGACCACGCCCCCGCCGATCTGCGGTTTGGAATATTGCAGTACGGTGTCGCCGTTGATGATATGCGTAATCAGCGAGTCGCCCAAAACAATGATCTCCGCTTTGACCCACTGTTCGCCTTCATATGTTTTGGAGTTGGACTCGATGCAGTGCCTGGGATCGATTTTTCCTTGAAACACTACGTCGGTGCCGGGCGAGCACATATTGCCCGTAGGTCGCGGCTTGCCGTCGCCCAGGCCTGCCAGCAACTGCATTTCCACCGAAATCGGCCAGTCTTGTTCACGTGGAATGGTGCGGGGATCCTGGGAGTGGAACATCACACCGCTGTTTTTGAGCGTGTAAACGGGCGCATCCGAACGCCACTGGCCCACAAAACGGTATTCCAGCGACAAATGATAATACGAAAAGACCTGCTGGAAATACAGATGCCCGAAGCGGTCGTTGAATTTGTCGTATTGGTCATACCGCACCTGTATGACGCCGTCTTTTACCCGGAATGTATTCCCGTAGTTGTCGCCCACCTCATGGTGGTGTATTTTGACGATCCAGTCCGAGAGGTCTTTACCGTTGAACAGCGATATCCAGTCTCGTTCGGCTGTGCGGTTTTTGACACCTGCACAAGCGGCAAGTGTCAGGATGCTCACGGCGCCAAAAAGATAAAGCAAGCGATGAAAAACACGGGTATAACAATGCATGGATTTGTTGTTTAAGGGTGGCGTTGAGTGGGTTGGGGTCGGGTCGGCAGGGGTTCATTTTATTCATGCATTCCGCAACTTCCCGCCCCGGCAGGTGTTCCTATTTTCCCAACTCACCTTTACCCAACGCCGCGGCAGTGTCTTTTTCGACCTGCAGCAACTTGTGCGTGGCTGTCAAGCCGCTGCGCTTAGCGGGCGGTTGGCAGCCACGCAGAGTTCTCGACGGTTTATTCTCCTATTTTCTCAATCATTTAATTTCGGAATATCACTCCTAAAATACCGAGAGATAAGCCAAAACGATATTGAATTATCAGTTCAATTTATTCTGTTACTTCCTATGATAACTCGATAAGGCTTTTGAAAAAAATCTGCCACCGTTTTATTGAATTGGTTTTTATAGTTTATCAAGGTCGAATGTCCCGAATTTGGCAAAATCCATAAAGTCGATTGTGGGATATTTTCGGCTATCAGTAGGGAGTGTTTGGGTAAAATTATATCATGGTCACCGCCAATAACAAGTGTTGGACACTTAATTCCGTTCAGTTGCTTTAATGAAATATTTGGCTCTGTATAAACCAATTTCCAAACTTTTATGGCGTTTTTTATTTCGGGGGTTTGGGGTAACTTGGATAAAGAATCAAGCAAAATATCTGGAAGTTCCAAAAGGTCAGCCGGGAAAGCCCTTGCATCAATCCAAATATTGGCCCCTGTTATTGCCAATTTTTTCACTTTATCTGGGTG
>JADLCC010000508.1 GCA_020847425.1 Saprospiraceae bacterium | reverse complement strand
TACCGCATTTCCATCGACGACCGCCGCAAATTACTGTTCTGGGGGGAAGTAGGCCCCGATGCCGGCGAACCCGACAGCACCCGCGGACCGGCGGGCCACGATGAAGTCAACCGCGCCCGCGCCGCCGGCTTTTTTGGCTGGCCGTACTTTGTGGGCAACAATAAACCTTACCGGGAATTCGATTTTGCGAGCCAGGAAACAGGCAATCCATTCGATCCCCTGCGCCCTGTCAACAACAGCCCCAACAATACCGGCAGCCGTGAATTACCGCCTGCGCAGCCCGCTTTTATCTGGTATCCCTACGGCAATTCGACGGAATTTCCATTGCTCGGCAACGGCGGCCGCAATGCCATGGCCGGCCCGGTGTATTACTGCGATGAGTACCCTGCCGCCACCCGGCTTCCGGATTATTACAACGGAAAACTCATCACCTACGACTGGATGCGCAACTGGATGATGGCGGTTACGATCGACTCATTGGGCAATTTCAGCCGCATGGAAAACTTCGCCGATTCGCTCCGTTTTTCGCGGCCCATGGATATGATTGTGGATAAAAACGGCTCCATCTGGCTGCTGGAATACGGTACGCAGTGGTTCTCTAGCAATGTGGATGCCCGCCTCAGCCGCATCGATTATGTGCGCGGCAACCGGCCGCCAATACCTGCTTTTCAGGTCGATAAAAAAGCGGGAAGCGCGCCCCTGGAAGTGGTATTCACGGCATCCGGTACAAAAGATTACGACAAGGATCGGCTCAAATTTGAAATAGATTTCGGCGATGAAACGAAATGGGCATCGGATTTTATCCGGGTTCAAACACTTCATGCGGGTTTGACAGGTGATACTAAACCCTTGAAAAAGAACCCTTTAGACAGTATTTTGCACACTTACCAAAAACCGGGCAACTACGTGGCTACCCTGAAAGTGACGGATCAGTCCGGCGCATTTAAAGTAGCCAGAATAAAACTCAACGTAGGTAATGAACCGCCTGTGGTGCACTGGAATTTCGGCGGTAAAAACCGCAGTTTTTACCAGCCCGGCGATGTGCTGAATTACCAGTTGACCGTGGAAGACACCGAAGACGGCTCCTTGAAAAGCGGCGGGATTTTACCCGCCGCCGTAGCAACCACAATTGATTACCTGGAAACCGGTTTTGATATCACCAGCATTGCGCAGGGGCACCAAGCTGCCATGCAGCAGGCTGAATATGCCAAAGGCAAAGGCCTGATCGAGCGCTCCGACTGCAAAACCTGTCACGCCATCGACCGGAAAATCAACGGGCCTGCATACCAGGACATTGCCGAACGCTACCGCGGCAATGAATTTGCGGTGCGCAACCTGTCCAGAAAAGTCATCAACGGCGGCGCCGGTGTCTGGGGTGAAACGGCTATGAGCGCCCACCCGCAATTGTCGCCGGAAGATGTTGGTGAAATGGTGCGCTGGATCCTCTCGCTCGGTTCTGTCGCCAAACCCAACCAATCGCTGCCACCCAATGGCACCTATGCCCTCGTGACGCCCGCCGGCGAAAAAGGTAAACCCGCCCCGCCTGGCACCTATATTTTTAAAGCCTCTTACCGCGACAAAGGCAGCAGCACACAAGGCCCGCTCGAAAGTGGAGATGTTCTGGCCCTTCGTCCGGCTTTTCAACAGGCGGAACAGGCCGACAGTCTGTCCAAAGGCATCACGACTTTCCGCCCATTCGGGGGAGATACCGTCCTGCTGAAAGACCTGAAAAACAAAAGTTTTGTGATGTACAAACACACGGACATGACTGGTATTCACGCTATCGCCGTGGGAGTGGGGCAAGGCGACGGACGAAATAAATTTGCCGGAGGCAGGATTGAAATCAGGCTGGATGCGCCCAACGGCGCCTTGCTCGGCAAAGCGGATATCAAATCTAAAAACACTGCGCGCATGGAATTTGCGGAGCTGAATGTGCCGATTTCGCATGTTACAGACGGGAAATTCCACGACCTGTACCTGGTTTTCAAAAACGATCAGGTGGCATCCGATCCAATTACGGCACTGGACTGGGTGCGGTTTGATTTGATGATAAATCAGTAGTTTTCTTCTAAAGTAACCGGCATCAGTTATTGGTTGTAAGAAATTAATAATCAATTTCTTACAACCAATAACTGATGCCGGTTAACCCCTCAGGGCATTTCTTTTTTCTGAACGTGCGCCCGGTGCATCGCACCCCATTCGCGCAGGGAAGTCAGTACGTTTTCGAGTGTCTGACTGTATTCGGTGAGCTCGTACTCCACGATTACCGGCGTCTGGGCGTACACGGTGCGTTTTACAAAACCGTTCATTTCCAGTTCCTTCAGTTCGTTGGACAATACCTTGGCGGAGATGCCTTCCACGGTGCGTTGCAGTTCGTTGAAGCGTTTACAGCCCTCCCCCTCCGACAAGGCGATAATGATCCTTAATTTCCATTTGCCTCCAATAGCGTATAAGGCATCGCCTACCGCAGCCAGGCTGGCTTTGCAAGCCGTCGGCGTGTGCTTTTTTGTTTCCGTTTTAAACATGTTCTTGGCTTTAGGTTACCTAAAGGTTATTACTAACCTTTAGGTAACTACTAACTTTGTGTAAGCAAATGTACATAGGTTTGCACATTATTTAAAACGAAAAAATTATGAACATTAAAAAAATCATTACCATCATTGTCACTGCACTGGCCGTTTTGATGCCTATTTTCAGTGGAATTATGAAACTCACCGGCAATGCCGGGGCTGTCGACATCCTGACCAAAATGGGCGTAAAAGACCATATCACACTGCTGGGATGCTTTGAAATTGCTTTCGCGCTCTTGTTTCTGTACCCCAAAACCATGAAAGGGGGCTTTGTGTTGCTGTCCTGTTATTTCGCCGGCGCCATCGCTACCGAAATGTCGCACGCATCGCCATTGAATGCCCTCACGCCTATTGTGCTGGTGTGGATTGCGGCATACCTGCGGGATAAATCTGTTTTTCTGCCAACGAGCAATTCGTTTGTCGTTGCTTAGTACAAAAAATATTTTTAATAAAAAATGCCGGGCCCTTGCACACCCGGTATTTTTTATTGAATCTTTGTATCATCGTACTGATACGTTATTACATTTGAAACAATGAAAATACTCCTGCTTGATAATTTTGATTCGTTTACGTACAACCTGGTTGACTTCTTCCGTCAATTGGGTTGCACGGTGAAGGTGTACCGCAATACTGCCGATCCGGAAGTGCTGGCTCAGGTCGATTTTGACCTGCTGGTGCTGTCGCCGGGCCCTTCGGTGCCGCGCAATGCGGGCAACCTGATGGCTGTGATCGCTAAATTCCACCAGACCAAGCCGATCCTGGGCGTTTGTCTGGGCCACCAGGCACTCATTGAGTTTTTTGGCGGCACACTGGCCAATATTGCGCCGGTACATGGCAAATCTGTTCCGATAGAGCACGATGGCCGGGGCATTTTTACCGGTCTGGAACAGCATTGTCACATCGCGCGCTACCATTCCTGGGCAGGAGTGAATATTCCCACAGAATTTGAGGTGAGCGCCCGCTCTGCCGACGGCGTAGTGATGGCGATACGCCACAAACGCCTGCCGATAGAAGGGATTCAGTTTCACCCGGAATCGGTGTTGAGCATGAAAAACAACGTGGGGATGCGCATGCTGCGCAATGTGGTGGAGGGCCGCATTGCCTCCGGCAACCGCATTTACCACGACTTGTCGCACAAACTGCAAAACAACACTGCACTCTCCGCCGAAACCCTGGCGGAATTTCTGCGCGCCGTGGAAGAAGGTCAACTTTCCGACGACCAGAAACAGATTCTGCTCGTTTCCCTGAGCCATAAGTTGCGCAATACCAATGAGTTAAAAACATTTATTGATGCGCTGATGCGGTTCAGTACTTCTACCGGACAGGCTTTCACGGGCGCGCCGGTCGATATCTGCGGTACCGGCGGTTCCGGACTGTCCCGCATCAATACCTCCACACTGGCGAGCTTGTTGCTGGCGCATTGCGGACTAAAAATCGCCAAACACGGCAACCGCGCAGCCGCCGGCCGCTTCGGCAGTTTCAACCTGCTCGAAAGCCTCGGTGTGCCGATCCGGTTCGACCCGGAGCAGGCAGCCCGAAGCCTCGAATCGACCAATATTGCCTTCGTTTTTGCGCCGGATATCCACCCGATTTTCCGGCATTTTGCACCGGTTCGCGCTAAAATCGGGGTACCGACCGTGTTCAACGTACTGGGGCCGCTGGTGAACCCTTACCTGCCCGAACGGCAGTTTATCGGCACGGCTTTCGCCGATTTGATGGACGTGATTTTTGAAACGGGCATTAAAATGGGCAAAAAACACCTGATCGTTGTGCGCGGCCACGATGGGCTCGATGAAATTTCGCTGAGCGCCCCCACCCGCGTGCTGGAATACCGCAACGGCCAAATGTTTGATTATCAAATCAATCCACAGGATTTCGGCTTAGAGCCGCTGCCTTTTGAAGCCGTCGGGGCCGACAACCAAGATGTTTGTATCGCCGTTGCGCAGGATATGCTTGCCGGAAAACCGGTCGGCCAGCACTACAAACTGGTGGCAGCCAATGCCGCCTTTATTTACAGCAAGTTTGTGGAAGACATTCCGCTGCCGGAAGCATTTCAAAAAATGGAACAATTGATTTTCAGCAGGGTATTGGGAGAGGTGCTGGAACAGTATAAAGCAACTTATAACGAAGCGGTTCCGGCGTAGTTTTTGGCAGATGCGAGTGACGAGGTGTCATCTGCGAGGTACGAGCAGGTGACATCTCGGAACGAAAACGCTGCCGAGTTGAAATAGATCCAGGAATGTGGAATGAGATGTCTCCTGCTCGTACCTCGCAGATGACACCTCATTGCTAGTCACCGCCACCACATGTTAGCACATTGAAAATGAACATTTTATCAAAAATAGTAGCAACCAAAAAACTGGAAATCGTTGAACTGTACCGGCAGCACGATCTGTCGGCGCTACAAGCACAATGTGCGGAGCAGCAAAGGAGTACACCACTTTTTTACCAGGCTTTGGCCCATGCCCGAAACGCAGGGCAGCCGTTTTTTATCTCGGAATTCAAACGGAAAAGCCCTTCCGAAGGCTGGATCAACCAGCACGCTGATTTGCCGGCGCAACTCGGAGCATACACCAAGGCAGGTGCAGGCGCGATTTCCGTACTCACCGATACCGATTTTTTTGGCGGGGCCTACGCCGACCTGCTACTTGCTTCCGAAACGCTGCACGGACAGGACAGTGCGCAACGCCCTTTACTGCTGCAAAAAGATTTTATCCTCGATCCCATCCAGATTTACCTGGCCCGGCTGCACGGCGCCGATATTATCCTGCTCATTGCGGCGATCCTGGAAGCACCCGAACTCGATGCCTTGAAAAAAACCGCCGAATCGCTGGGCATGGGCGTGCTGGTGGAAGTGCATGACCAGGAGGAACTGGATAAAATTCAACACCTTGAATTCCCGGTTTTGGGCATCAATAACCGCGATCTTAAAACATTCCGGACAGCCCTGAACCGGGTGAATGTACTCCGCCAAAAAGGGGCACAACGCTTCATTATTTCGGAATCCGGCATTCGGGATGCTGTTGATTTTCAAATGGTTAGACAAGCAGATGGCTTTCTGATCGGCACCGGTCTGATGCGCCGCAGCGATCAGTTGCAGGCCTCGGCGGCAGAAACATTTTCCGGTTTTTTCCAGAGCAAAGGAAAACTGCTGTTCAAAGCCTGCGGCATTCGGACCCCGGAAATGCTCGATGTGAGCAACCCTGATTTTATCGGCATTAATTTTTCTCCCCTCAGCAAACGACGCGCGGAACCGGCATTGCGGGAAAAACTGAAACAAAAACAGGCGTTCCCTCCACACCTGGTAGCCGTTTTTTATAAAAATACGGAATCGGAAATCCGTGACATCCTGGAAACGTACCCTTTCCAAACGGTGCAATTGTATGCCAACGACTGCACACCGGAGTTTGTCCGCAGCCTGCGCCTGCGCGTGCTCCTGGCTGTGCCGGTACGCACAAACGATGACCTGGACCTGGTAGAGCGTTTTGCCGCGGATGTGGATTGTTTTATCCTCGACGGCGCCGCTCCGGGCAGCGGGCAAACCATTGAGGTGGGTATCCCGGCCCATTTTCCCTATCCGTTTTTACTGGCCGGCGGCATCCATGCGGGCAACCTGGAACGTGTGCGGGCATACGAAAACTGTATCGGCGTCGATGTGGCTTCGGGGATTGAAGTGGATGGGAAAGTAAACAGGCTATCCATAGAAACGATTGCAAAGCGATTGGCTCAAGAATTAGGGATGAGGAATGAGGGATGAGGGATGACCGAGCGCGATGTCGGACATCACGCTCGGTCATTCCTCATCCCTCATTCCTCATCCCTGTATTTTTTAAAAATAGGTTTTTCTAAAAATCCCTCCTACCTTTGCACAAAATTCACCCACATCCGGTGTTTGTCCGCCTGGACAATAAGTCTTTTTTCAATAGAAAAACGCCACGAGGAAGCCTGTAAGAGGTATTTGATTGATTCGACAGGAAATTGTTTGTCAATTATTTTTTCGTTTGTTGCGCAAGACTTTACCCCATGAAGGGCCATTTTTTGGGCCCGCCGCGTACGATTCCGGTAACATCTAAGTTAATGTTATTCAAAGATTTATCGCTCATCGAGCCACTTCTCCGTGCGCTCGCAACCGAGGGCTATGAGCACCCTACACCTATTCAGGAACAAGCCATTCCAATTGTTTTACAGCGCCGCGACCTGTTGGGTTGCGCACAAACCGGGACCGGCAAAACGGCAGCATTTGCGTTGCCTATCCTGCAACTGCTGCACACGAAACAACCTGCAAAACCGGGATCCAAGGCAATCCGTTGTCTTATTCTGACCCCGACGCGCGAACTGGCCATCCAGATCGATGAAAGTATTGCGGCCTATGGCAGGCACACCAATTTCCGCCACCTCGTTGTTTTTGGCGGCGTGTCGCAATTTGCACAAACCGAATCGCTGAAACGCGGTTGCGATATCCTGGTTGCCACACCCGGTCGATTGCTCGACCTGATGAACCAGGGCTACATTTCGCTGCGCGACATCGAAATTTTTGTGCTCGACGAAGCAGACCGCATGCTCGACATGGGTTTTATCCACGACGTAAAAAAAGTGATCGCCAAACTGCCGAGCCAGCGCCAAACGCTGTTTTTCTCGGCTACCATGCCGCCTGAAATTTCCAATCTGGCCAATTCCATCCTGACCGATCCGCTGCGCGTGGAAGTAACACCCGTTTCTTCTACTGCCGAAAAAGTCAGCCAGGCACTTTACCTGGTGGATAAAGCCAACAAAAAACACCTGTTGCAACACCTGCTGAAAAGCAATGAGGTGCGTTCTGTGCTGGTTTTTACCCGAACCAAACACGGCGCCAACAAAGTGGTCGGCGACCTTGTCAAATCGGGCACACAAGCCGAAGCCATCCACGGCAACAAGTCGCAAAATGCCCGTCAGGCTGCACTGGCCAATTTCAAAAAAGGCAAAATCCGTGTGCTGGTAGCCACCGACATCGCAGCCCGCGGTATCGACATCGAGGAACTGTCGCACGTGATCAACTACGAACTGCCGAATATTCCCGAAACGTATGTCCACCGGATCGGGCGTACCGGCCGGGCCGGCGCCAGCGGTATCGCACTGTCTTTTTGCGAAGCCGAAGAAATTCCCTACCTGAAAGATATTCAGAAACTCACGGGGCAGTTGATTCCCGTTGAAGAAGACCATCCGTACGCAGCTAACCTGACAGCGCCCGGCCTTCCTGTTGCACGTGGTGTAAAAGAAAAAGTGGCGCCCAAACCTGCGCCGCCGGTACAAAAAGTGACGCCTGTGCAACGCCCGGATGTCATTCCAATGCCTGAACGCCGCCCCGACACACAAAAACCTGCGCCGCAGCACCGGCCGCAAAAACCCCGCCCCGTGGCAAATGCCGAAGGCAGGGAACGCCCCGCTGAAAGACCCGCAGGCCAGGATAGAAACAACTCCGGCGCTTTCCGCGACCGCGACCGCAACAACCGCCCGGGCCAACGCCCGGAACGCCGCGAGCGTTCGGAACGGCCTTCCCAGCAGGAACAGCGGCCCGTCAGAAACAATAACCAGGAAACACCTGCGACGCCGTTCAACCGGAGCAGTCGTTTCTCTTCTATTCTTGAAGTGGCTTCCATCGAAAAACAGGACCGGCCTAAAAGCCAGTCCCGGGAACGCGATGACCGCAACCGGAACAGTGGCAGTAAAGACAGCCGCCCGCCATTTGGTGGTGACAGAAAGAAGAAAAAGTGGTAAAGTAAGGAGCAGAAGCATGGAAGCCAGGTTTCTAAGAAACCTGGCTTCCTCTATGCCCCACTAAAAAAAGGAAACGTTGGGTTAGCAACATGAACAGAAGACTCCTGTTTCCCCTTTGCCTTTTATAAATCAATCGTGTTCTTCGAGTGTGTAATTATCACTGCTCCCCATCTTCTTTCCGGTAACCCGTTCGTACAGGTTGAGGTATTTTTGATGGGTTTCGCCCGATTGTTTTTTCCCGTTAATTTTTAAGGACTTGGGGCTCAACTTGAATGAATAGTCCGTCGGGCTCTCAATCAAATTTTCACGCAGGAGTTCGGATTTTACGATCTGCTGGAAGTTGTTGCCGGAGTTCCGTTTATTATTCCAGTTGGGGTTTTCAGCCTGCCATTTTCCCTGTTTTTCCTGCCATTTTTCCTGGCCTTTTTGCCATTTTTCCTGATTTTTCTCCCATTCTTTTGCATTTTTCTCCCAATCCTTCTGATGGGCTTTCCATTCTTTTTCCATCATTTCCCGATCCTCCGCGCTTAATTCACGGTGTTGTTCCATCAAAGACTGGTATTCTTCTCTATGGCGAAGGGCTTCTTCACGTAGTTTAGCAGCATGTTCTTCCCAACGAGCCCGGTCTTCATCGGAAAAAGAGGAAGCGATATCAGACATCTTAAAAGCGAAATCGAATTCGGGTAATTCTATTCTGATATCTTCCGGTGCGTTAATATCATGTTCATAGTTCAGGTTCCAATCCATCTCTCCAAAGTTGAAGCCCATACCAGGTAGTTGAATGGATTCGCCTTTTTCCAGTTTTTTACCATCCATCCAGACTTCGCCGTCTTTCACCTTGATTTCTATGGGTTTTCCATCCTTTTGCAATTTGATGATAACATTGCCGGCCTCGTCTGTCAGGGTTTCGAGACTTGACGACAGATTAGGCATGGGTGGCATGGGGGGCATTGGTGCTATTGCAGGGAAAGGAGGCATTGCCGGCATTTCCGGGAACGGCGGCATTGCGGGAAACGGTGGTACCGGTGGCACAGGTGGCGTACTGCGTTGCAGTTCTGCGGCGAGTTTGTTGTATTGGTCAAATTCCGATGCCGGAATTTCTTTGCCATCGACATTCAGGCGGGTGATTTCGCCGTCTTTCATTTCCAGTTCCACCTTGCCGTTATCGTCTTCCCTGGTAATTTTATGTATACTTTTCGGTTTTGGTACCGAATCTGTAACGATTTGATCGCCATTGTTTGCTGTATTCCAAAGTGTGCCCGGCCAATCCGAAATCTGTGCAATTGCTGCCGCTACGGTAGGTGGGGTATTTGCACGCAGGCCGATGAAAGTAAGCAATGCGAGCAGGATGGCTGTTGCCGTTAATTTCTCCATAACTTGAGATTTTTGTTGTGGTTGATTCAGAATGCGCCGGATGCGCTCCAAAAGGAGCGGCCGTCGGCGCGATGCACCGCCTATGCCAAGTGCCAGCATGGGTGCAGGAGCGGCCAGTTCCTGCACTTGCACGAGCGCTTTAGCGAAAACAAGCGGATTGCCGGTGGCGGCCAGCGCAGCGTCGTCGCAGCAGTTTTCCCGCTCGCGCCGCACCACGGCTGATACCCACCACACAGCGGGATGGTAGTAAAACAAGGCTTCCACGAATGCCTGCAAGAGGTTGAAAATCCAGTCGCGCCGGGCGATATGCGCCAGTTCGTGTGCCAGGATTGCCTCCACTTCTGCGGGGCTGAGGCGGTTGATCAGACCGATCGGGAGCAGGATGACGGGTTTCAGCCAGCCAATCGCCATGGGCGAACGCACCAATGCCGACTCGAATAAACCTATGGCTTTTTTGATACCTAACCGTGCTCCCAATACCTCGATTTTTGCCTGCCAAATGGCTCCAACAGGCTGAATATGTTGCGTTTGTAGTCTGTGCACCTGCCATAAACCGGCGCCCAGTCGAAAAAGGAAAAATACAAAACCCAGCAGCCAGAGCAGCACAATCAGTACGTGGTGTACTTCCAGCCAGTCCGTCATGCGTTCCCAAAAACTATACGTCGTTAACTGATGATGCGCGATTAAAAAAGGACCGAAGGTGGGCACATCATTCGCAGTAATTTGTACCGTTTCAGAGGGTTCGAACATCCAGCAAAAAGTGAACGCTGCTGCGGTAAAAACGGCCATCAAAGCGCCGTAAGCCACCAGGTAACGCTGCTGAGAGCTCCGCAGCCGGGGCAGCAGTACCAACAGCAGCAAGGCAAAAAACGCGCCCTGCCACAGGGAATGTACCAGCGCCCAGCCGAGCGCCCGGACAACGGTGTCGGAAATCATAAAACTGCTGTTCATGGCTTCGGCGGGTTGTTTTCAATTTGAGCGATAAGCGCTTTGATCTCGTCCAGTTCGTCGGAACTCGCCTCGTGGTTGCCCAGCGCCTGTAGCACCAGCCGCGCCGCGCTGCCGCGAAACGTATTGTCCACAAACTCCTGTAAAAGAATGGATTGCGTATCCCCTTCCTGTACCGCCGGGCTGTACAAATGGGTGCGCCCTTCTTCTTCCCGCGTCACCATTCCTTTTTCAAACATGATTTGCATCATCTTCAAAGTGGTGGTGTAGCCGATGATGTCTTTCGACTTGGCGGCATTTCGCGCAGGCCCCAGGCCACTTTTGCGCTGCTCGTTCAGCAGGTCGTTCACCGTGCGCACAGTGCTCGCTCCCTGCTGCCAGAGGATTTGAAGGATTTCCAGTTCCGAATCGGTAGGCTTCATGTAGTGGTGTTTTTTGAAATGCATTTCAATTGACGGCACAAACATCTACGATTAATTTCGTAGATGCAAATTTTTTCTACGAAATTATTCGTAGGATGGTTAAATGGAACACAGATGACACAGATGGGACACAGATTTTAAGGATTTTTTCCTCGTAGACTCGTAGAGTAGATGGAACACAGATGACACAGATTAGACACAGATGTCACAGATTTAAATGGATACAACCACTAGTGTAATCCATCTACCCTACGAGGAAAAAATCCTTAAAATCTGTGTCTAATCTGTGTCATCCGTGTTCCATCTACTCTACGAAGGAAAAATCCTTAAAATCCGTGTCCCATCCGTCAAATCCGTGTCCCATCTACTCTACGCCGAGCCGCCATCCAAGCCCCAAAAATCTCCATCACCTGCTTGTTTTCGGCCCAGTTTTCCTCAATACCCTCTAACTGAAGTATTTCGCTAAACAGTCGATTTTGCGCCTCTTCTTCTTCCAGCGCGATGTGATAAGGCGTGTTGCTGAACGTCACCATCGAATAGACAGGCAGGAAACCGGGATGTTGCGCGTGCAAGTGGGCGGCAATTTTTTTGCGCAGTAAAAACTTCGGATCGGCGACGAGGTCGCGCATTTCGATAAAATTGCGCTGTGCCAGTTCGGCAATGGCATCGCCGTCGGCAGCGCGGCTCCGGGCGAAAACGGGGATCATCTGCGACCAGTCGCCGTTGAACTGTTCATGCAAGCCGTCCAGGATGGTGCAGTCTTCAAAACCCGCATTCATGCCTTGTCCGTAAAACGGCACAATGGCGTGTGCGGCATCGCCCAGCAGCAGGATACGGTTTTGCCATTGCCAGGGCCTGCATTTCACCGTCACCAGCGAAGAAGTTGGGTTTTCCCGAAAATCGTGTGTCAAAGTGGGCATTAATGCCAGGGAATCGGGGAAATAGCGCTGGAAAAAAGCCGACACATCGGCATCGGACTTCAAATGCTCAAACGACACAGCGCCTTCAAAAGGCAGGAACAGTGTGCAGGTAAAACTGAAATCTGCGTTGGGCAGGGCAATCATCATGAAGTTGCCGCGCGGCCAGATGTGCAGGGCCTTGGGGTCCATGCGGTAGCCTCCGTCGGCCGCCGGGGGGATGGAAAGTTCCTTGTAGCCATGTTCGAGGTAAAACTGCGTGTACTGGAAACGATCCGTTTTTTGCAGGCTGTAGCGCACGGCGGAAAAAGCACCGTCGGTACCAAAAATCAGCGGCGCATCCACGGTTTTGGTTTCACCGCTGCGCATGTCCTCAAAAGTGATGTAGGGCAGTTCCAGGTCGACCTCCACGCAGCGGTGTTCGAAGAAAAATTCCACATTGGGAAAACGGTCGGCGATGTCGAGCAATTCGAGGTTCAGGCCTCCGCGCGACACCGAATAAATCGCCTCGGCTTCTTTCCCGTAAGGCTGAAAAGTCAGTTCGCCGCTGATGGCGTGCATCATCCGACCCGGCATGGGCAGGGCCGTTTTTTCGATATTCTCGCGGATACCGGCCATTTCAATGGCTTTCCAGCCGCGTTCGCTCATGGCGAGGTTGATGGAGCGCCCGCCGCGATAACCGGCAGCGCGCATATCGGGGCGGCGTTCATATACCTGCACGGAGTAGCCGCGCCGGGCCATAAAAACGGCCCAAAGGGAGCCAACGAGTCCGGCGCCTACGATGATTACTTTGGAAGGGTGGGCCATGTGTAGTTATTGGTTATCAGTGTTGAAAATCAAACATTTACAAAAAACCGGTCGAATATACCCAGTTCAAATGTGCGGGGTCGTAAGACCTACGGTATGCACACAATTATTATTGATATTAAAATGCTTACGATCCTTACACCGATTCCAGGCAAATGCTGAGTTGTCCTCCTGACGGGATCCGTCCACATCAAGTGCGCGTAACATGAGCAATAGCGTACAAAATACTCAAAAGGTAAGCACTTGGGATAAGCGCACTTGATGTGGACGGATCCCGTCAGGAGGACAACTCAGCATTTGCCTGGATACTCATATTTGGTACTTGATAATCAACTGTTCTTGTGCGCATACCGTAGCCCGAACCGAAAGGAATTTCGATGTTCGTCGGAAAGGTACAACGCTCAAATTAGTTATCTCAACAAGCGATTACTACTGTGCCTGTAACCCTTACTTTTGCTCTAAAAATGACATGAAAAAAATTGTCCAGGCACTCCTTATGTGTTTTTATAGTGCAACATTATTTGCCCAAACACCCGAAATAACGCTTTCTAAAGACCTCAAAATCACCACTTCCTGCCGCATCAAACCCGGCGTTTACCAGTTAGAAGCCGATTCAACGGCGCGGATACCTGTCTGCCTGATCGAAGGCGAAAACATCACGGTCGATTTTCAAAATGCCGAGCTACGCGGCGCCAAAGAAGGGGTGTTGCCCGACCAGTTTTTCGGTTACGCACTCGTGCTGAGCGGCAAAAATATCACGCTCAAAAACGCCCGTGTGCAAGGTTTTAAAACGGCCTTGTACGCGGAAAATGTGGGCAACCTGTTGCTCGAAAACTGCGATTTTTCCTACAACTACCGGCCCCGGCTACTGTCTGCCCGCGAAAAAGAAAACGAGTCGGACTGGCTGAGTTACCACCACAACGACGCCGACGAATGGCTGCGCTACGGGGCGGGTATTTACCTGAAAAACTGCGCGCACGCCACCGTGCGCGGCTGCCGCATCACCGGCAACCAGAACGCCCTGCTGATGACGGGCTGCACCGACGGACTGGTGTACAACAATTTTTTTCATTTCAACTCGGGCCTGGGTGTCGGACTGTATCGAAGCAGTCGCAACAAACTGATGCACAACCGTTTGGACTGGAACGTGCGAGGCTATTCGCACGGCATTTACCAGCGCGGACAGGATTCGGCGGGCATCCTGGTGTACGAACAAAGCAATGAAAACACCATCGCCTATAACTCCGCCACCCACTCCGGCGACGGGCTTTTTCTCTGGGCCGGACAAACGACCATGGACACCGGCGCGGGCGGCTGCAACGACAACGTCATTTTTGGCAACGATTTCAGCCACGCCCCAACCAACGGCGTGGAAGTTACTTTTTCGCGCAACCGCATTCAGGGCAATATCATCCGCGAATGCACCTACGGCATCTGGGGCGGCTACAGTTTTGGGTCGCGTATCCTGGGTAATTACCTCGCCGACTGCACCACAGGCATCGCCATCGAACACGGCCAAAACGACACGATCCGCCAGAATTTGTTTCAGGACGACAGCGTCGGTATTCAACTTTGGGCACGGGACCAACAGCCCGCCGACTGGGGCTACGTGCAACACCGCGATACCCGCAGCCGCGACCACAGTATCGATCGGAATGTGTTTTTGAACGTGCGCAAACCCCTGAAAATCAGCGCTTCCCAAAATATTTCCGTCAATGGGGAAAACCTGTTTTATGATTTTGATGTGTTGCTGGAAACGCCGAAGACAAACGACAGCCTGCGTTTTTTGAGAAACGACCTTTATGGTTCCGCCGAAAAAATCGCCTCGGTTTGGCAGCACCCCGAACTGGCCGCCTCCAAAGGCCTGAATTTCGGTCACCCGGACAAACCGGAAAACCCCTACGCCCCGCTCGATATTCCCTTCGGCGAACTGCATGAGCCGGACAGTCTGACGGGCGGGATGTTGGCTGTGTTGCCCGACGGTTTTCCGCGTGGCCGACGGTTTATCCTGATGGATGAATGGGGGCCTTATGATTTTCGCCGCCCCATCGCCGTGCTGGACACGGTAGCCGGGAATGATTACGCGCTTGTACTCATCGGCCCTTCGGGCGACTGGAAGGTGACGGAAATGAAAGGGGTAAAAAGCATCAGTGCGCGGAAAGGCAAGGTTCCAGCACAACTCAGTTTTCAGCGCGACCCGGCTGCGAAGGAATGCAGCATCCGGTTTGAATACAGCAGCCCACAGATGATTGTGACGCGGTTTGGGAAGCGGATAGCGCCGGGGGTGGTGTATGGGTTTGAGTTTGGTGTATCCCGGAACACTGTTCCGGGCGTGGGTGGGGGTTAGGTACTTCCCGGAACAGCGTTCCGGGGTACATGAGGGGGTGCAAGTCACTTCACTGCGGGGACGACGAGTGTATCCCGGAACGCTGTTCCGGGCGTGGGGTTATGGTGGCTATTTCCCGGAACAGCGTTCCGGGGTACACAAGGGGTGCAAGCCAGATCACTGTGGGGATGAGGCGAGGCGTAAGCCGATATCGTAGAACCGAGACCCCGGTTCGTAGTAGTTGAGGCGGTACGCTACGCGGCACTGCTTAGCCTCGCCATACCACGAGCCGCCGCGAAGCACACGGTACATACCAGACAGAGGGCCCGCTGGATTTATTTGTGCTCCAGAGGGGTATTTGTCGAACCAGTCCGCGCACCATTCCCAGACATTGCCACTCATATCAAACAGGTCGAGTTCATTGGCTTTTTTCTGGCCCACAGGATGGGAGCGGCACTTGTTTTGTATACGTAATTCTGAGTTCAATTCGCTGGAAATCATTTTATCGCCGGAATTTTCTCCATACCAGCCAACCTCATTCAAATCATTACTACCTGCATATAGTAATCCTTTAGAAAATATCCCGCCTTGTGCAGCAAATTCCCACTCCGCCTCGGTAGGAAGCCGATATTTTTTGCCGGTTTTTTGGTTTAATTTCTTCAAAAATTCCTGACAGTCATCCCAACTGACCTTTACAACAGGCAAATCATCTCCTTTAATAGTTGAAGGATTTCTGCCCATAATGTCGCTCCAGAGTTTTTGTTTGACTGGGTATTTTCCGATTTCAAAATCGGAAAGAGTAACGGCATGAACAGGAGCGGCGATGTTTTTGTCGCCCATTTGGAAAGTTCCGCCTTTGATGAGGACCATTTCTGGCAGTTGTTGTTGTCTGGCGGCTTCTTCTTCCTTTCGCTTCTGCTCGGCGGCTTCCCGCTGCCGCTTTTCTTCGGCAGCTTTTGCCGCCTCTTCTTTTTTGCGAAGTTCTGCCCTGTGCGCTTCTTCCTCCTTTCGTTTTTGCTCGGCGGCTTCCCGCTGTCGCTGCTCTTCGGCTGCCTTTGCCGCCTCTTCTTTTTTGCGAAGTTCTGCCCTGTGCGCTTCTTCCTCCTTTCGTTTTTGCTCGGCGGCTTCCCGCTGTCGCTGCTCTTCGGCAGCTTTTGCCGCTTCTTCTTTTTTGCGGATGGCTGCTTTGCGGGCTTCTTCTAATTTGAGCGTGGCCGCTAAGTCTGCCTGAATATCCGCAATCTTTTCTTCGGCTTCGTCCCGATGGTTCAGGTGCTCCGCATCAGCGAGATAGGTTTCAAAAGAAATGATTTTATGCTCGGGGTCTTCCGCTTTTTCGGCGTCGGCGAGTACCTTTTTCCAGGTAGCCTCATCGCGGCGATGGCGTGCCTTTTCGTTCTTCTCGGCTTCGGCAGCGCGTTGTTGTTCGAGGAGTAACTTATCCGCTTCGGCCTTTTCCCGCAAGGCGCGTTTTTTCTCGCCCATATTTTGGGCGGTCTGCTTGATGCCAACTGCAACCTCGTGGTAGGCATCGGCTTTATGCGGAAAATGGTGAGAAAGGATGGGTTTTGCCTGATTGGGCAGCGCCTGAAACTGTCCGATCTCGAAATACTCACCCCAATCGCAGGAACTAACAATAATAGGAATCAGCGTAGCCTCGCCTGCCCGGTGGCGGGTAAGCGCTTCCTGAAGTTCTGTTTTTTCGATATACTCGGAGTTGATGAATTTTACGCTGATAAACATCAGCACGAGGTCGGCAGTTTTGAGGGCGTTTTTGATGGAGTCGTCCCATTTTTCGCCGGCGAGTATCTTGCCGTCGTACCAGACCTCCAGGAGTTTTTTCTTTTCGTAGAGCGTGAGGTGCTCGCGCAGGTCATCCACTACCTGGCGGTCTTCGTGGGCGTAACAAATGAACGTTTTGAGTGGATGCTCCATGTGTCGTCAGTCGGGTGTTCGCAGGGACATGGGGCAAAAATATAAAATTATGCGTGTGTTGATCTATCGCGACATGATGTTTGGTTTTATGCATTCGTCCTCATGCCCACCACAGCCATTTTTCTGCAACACTTTGGTATGATAAGGACTGAAGTAATGGATTAGGGATCGTGTTGTACCTTGAGACTGCTCACCGCTCACTCCTCACCTCTATTCTTACTTCCGTCCCGCACACCTCCCCTTCCCCATCCACCCGGTCCTTCATCTGAATAGACCCGCCGATGGCCGCCAGCCGTTCCTGCGTCACCAGCAGCGCGGCCGACTGGTGCCCCGGTTTTTTGGCTTCGCGGAGTAGGGCGGCCTTTTCCCGGCCGGGCCCGTTGTCGGTGATCCGGCACAGCAGCATGTCGTTTTGAATTTCAAACAGCACTTCGATGCGGCCCGGGTAAGGCAGGTGCGAAACCCCGTGCACCACCGCGTTTTCCACAAAGGGCTGCAACAGCATGGGCGGAATTTCCAGGTTTTCGGCGTCCACGTTTTCAGCGCTTTGCACAGTAAAAGTAAAGGGGTTTTGCTGGCAAAATTGCTCCACGTACAGGTACTGTTCGAGGGTATCGATTTCTTCCTGCAAGGTGATGCTCGTTTTGCGGGAGTTGTTCAGGATACTGCGCATCAGTTTGGCAAAACGGTTGATTTCCTGCCGGGCCACGTCGTAATCGCGGGTTGCGATCAGCGACTGAATGCTGTTGAACGCATTAAAAATGAAATGAGGATTCATCTGGAGTTGCAGCGCTTTTTGCTCCAGTTGCAGCAGGCGGTTTTGCATTTCCAGTTGTTCCCGGCGGCGGGCTTCGGTGCTGCGGATATGCTGCACGTAGGTCCGTGCTACCAGCGCCACCAAACCGACCAGCATCAGTAAAACGGCGAGTTGGAAATACCATTCCTGCCAGAACGGTTTCCGGATGGTAAAAGCCGCCGAAATGGGCGCGCTCAGGGTGTGCCCGTCGCTGGAAGCCTGTACCCAGAGGCGGTAGACGCCCGGAGCGAGGCTGGCGTAGTTGACCTGCGTTTGCCTCGACCAGGGCGACCAATCCATATCCGGCCCTTCCAGTTTCCAGCGGTAGCGCAGGGGCTCTTCTTCCAGCAATTCGACGGCTTTGAATGAAAAACTCAGGTGGTTTTGATCCCAGGGCAGGGAAAGCCCGCCCGCAGTGCCGTCAAAAAGCCGCGCTGCCTGCGGCGCATAAGCGGTTACCCCGATCGGTTTATAAAAAAGGGAGGTCTGTTCAAAATGCAGCAGCGGCGGACTGCTTTGCCGGGCAGAAGTGTTGGGAATATAACGCATCAGGCCATTCATAGTGCCGAACCACAAACGCCCGTTTCGGTCGCAAAGCCCGGCATCCTGGCAGGTTTCTATACCGGAAAAACCTTCTTTTTTGCCGAAGTGGTTGACGGCCATTACGAGGCCTTTTCCCAGCACTAATTGATCGACACCGTTTTCCGTACCTGCCCACAAATTGCCTGATTTGTCAAAAACAAGCAGGTAAATATTTTTGGAAGAAAGCGCCTGAGGGAATTGAACGGGCTTGAAACCTTCGTTTTTCCCGCTATTTTTGACAAAAATACCCGCTCCTTTACTTGCGACCCAGCAGCGCCGCCCGGCATCGACAGCTATGGAGGTAACGGGCAGCGCAGGCAGTTCCTGTTCCGCGCCGAAAAGGGCTTCCAGTTTTCCGTTCCTGATCTGGCCGATATTTCCATTCGCCATGCCGAACCAGAGGTTGCCTTCCGCGTCCGCTTGCAGGGTGCTGACCACGCCGGCGGGCAGTCCCTCGCGTGTGGTGTACCATTTTTTAAAAAAAGAACTATCAGCGGGGTTAAAAGTGATGCTTGCTATGCCTTCCGCCGTTGCGACCCAAACAACACCTTTTGCATCGATACTTATTTTTTGCACCCAGTCGGAAGGCAAAAAGCCGTTGTCTTTTCTGAAAAATTTCAAGCCCTGGGGTGACATGCGAAGCACGCCTTTTCGCTCCGTACCTGCCCAGAGGTTTCCGTCTCTGTCGACCGCCAGGCTGCGGCATTTCACCCCTGCCAGGTAACCGCTGTCGGCTGCGGAAATCTGCACCCTGCCGGAGGAGTCGATTCTGGCAAGGCCGTTCTGCGTTACGGCTGCCCAGACGTCGCCGCCGGGCGATTCTGCCAGGGCGTAAATACGGTTGCCAGGCAGCCCGTCGCCGCGGTCGTATCGCCGGAACGCCTGCGTACCCATGCAGGCAAAACCGCCGCCGGAGCTACCCAGCCAGCGCCTCTCGGCGTGGTCGCGGAGTAACACCCGCAGGTGGTTGTGCGGCAAACCTTCCGCCTCCGTCAGGTGCAACAACACCGAATCCGAAGCGGGAGAGAGATGAAAAAGCCCGGCCGTCTGGGTACCTGCCCACAAAGAGCCGTCGGGGTCGCTCAAGAGGCAGGTAGTGTTTTCCAGTTCTGGTTTCGAGAACGTTTGCCGGATGGTTTGGGCCGCCCAATCGACGGCCACGTACACGCCGTTGCTTTGCGCCAGCCAGATTGTGGCGCCTGCCCGGGCCATGGCGGGCGCAGGCTGCACAGGCAGTTTGTTTTTTTTGTTGAAATGGAAGGTTTGCCCGGTTTCCTGCGAAAAATACCAGGCGCCCTGCAAGGTTCCCATCCAGACTGTGCGGTTTTGCTCCGTGTACAGCAGCGTGTAAACGGGCGTTTTATCCAGCGCCGCATCCAGCGAAACTTTCGATAACTGCTTGTCTTTGAATGAATACTGCCAGATGCCACGGGTTGTTCCGAGCCACAGGCGTTCTGCATCCACCTGCAAAAAAGTGTAAACGGCAAGCGCCTGTCCACCTGGAACCGTCACGAACTGCCTCCCGTCGAAAAAAGCCAGTCCTTCATTGGCGCCGGCCCAGAGCCCGCCTTCCCGGTCTTCGTACAAAGCCGTGATAAAATTGGACGGCAATCCTTCCTGTGTGGTAAATGTCCAAAAATCGACCCCATCGAAACGACTCAGGCCACCGCCCTGCGTACCCACCCACAGGTAGCCCTGCCGGTCCTCGCACATGGCGTAGACCTGCGACTGCGGGAGCCCCGATTCCAGCGACCAGGCGGTGAATTGCTGGGACTGGGCGGGGAGCAATAGTGGGAAGAGGAGAAGAAGGAGTATCTGGGTGCGCATGGAAGCGGAAAATTAGGTTTAATCTTCAAAAAGTACGTGTCCGTTTTTTGAAATGTATCCGACTAAACTGTAATTCTGATCATAGACCTGAAACAACCGTATATTTTCATTCCAGTTGATGCTACTGTAAGCACTATTCCAAAGCGTTTTTTTCTTGAAATCGGAGCTATATAAAAAACTCTCTTTCCCATTTTGATCAAAAGCCAGCCACCCGAGGCCTTCGATTTTTCTTAAGTCACCTTGGGTTACAGCCAGCACCTCTTCCGTGTTTTTGTTGATGACGGTTCTGTTCTGATAAGATCCGTCGTTTGTGGTGAAGATAAACGGATCTGTATCTTCCAGGGCAAAGACGTATTGATTCAGTTTCGGTTCAACGATCCATTCTCCCGTCGCAGGGCTTTGCAAGCCCTCAAACAAGCAAGGAAAGCCTTTCAAAATGGACCGGACACCCTGATATTGGTGTTTTTCAATTATGAAATCTGATTTGTTGTACCAATAGATACGGCCGTCTTCGAACAACTTGCCTGCTTTTTGATCACAGTAAAAAGAAACAGCACCGTCTTCCACTTGATTGGATAAGCAGGTACAATTTCTTAAAATCAGCCGTCCGTCAATCGTGTATATGTGCTTGCCCAGCGAATCAGATGTCCATAAATGGTTTTTAGTAGCTCTGCCAATAGGATGCGTACAGCAATCTTTGCCAGCCGGTGCCTCCAATATTGCATTGCCCAGCGTATCGATCGCCTTTATCCGGCCATCTTTGGTCCATACAATGGTCCGGCCAAAATAGAAAGGCCATGTTTCAGTAAATGAGCCTTCAAATGCTGGTTCGCCAGTAGGTTTGATAAACTTCCATGTCTTGTCAGCCGTCTGCACGGCAGCCAGACCCTCCGAAAAAGCCCTGACAGCCACTACGCCCGGAAAATCGACAAAGTCCAGTTTTTTATTCACGTACCGGGTGCTCTGTTTGCTGGCTACCATTTGCAATCCGTCCATAAACGGAGAAACACCGGCATACCCTTTCGGATAAGTACGCAACAAACTTCCTTTTTTGTCGAATAGGCGCTCCGTGCCGTTAAAATCCACGGCCGACAAATTTCCCTGGCGGACGGAAATCTGTTTGTATGAAAATGGAAGCACCTGTTTGTGTGTTAGATAGTTATAAGCACCGTATTTCAGGTTTATAGTGCCTATGAAGAAGTCGTCGTCTATCCAGATATCAGCCATATTAGCCGGAGAAAGCAGCTGGCCGGCCAGGGAATAAATCATTTGTTTCTGCTCGATATTTTGCAAATTGCCCATGAAAATTTCCGGATTGTCGAAGCTGACTAACGAATCGTGTACCGGCATCTGCAAATCAACGATCAGGATAAAAGCCATCGGCCTACCATCCCGGTTGCCCCTGATATAAGCGTCACTTCTTTTTATGGAAGGCGGAAGAACGATTCGGCATAAGACATGATCGAGCGAATCCAGCACTACGACTATGCTGTCAAAAGGGCTGTGCGACAGGTACAGTTTCCCGTATCCGGATACCTCCGTCCCCAGGTCTTTCGAAAATGAAGGTACTACCCTTCCGCTTAGATCAAATCGACTGGTTGGCTGTCCTCCATTGATCGGATAGCAGTATACCAGCAATTCCCCCGTATTTTCTTTGGGAAGGAAGTAAAAACTGCGTGTGTTGGTTACACCCCAACGTTTACCGGTTTTGATATTCAGGATGTCCGCTTCTCCGCTTGCAGTGCGTATAACGAACAGGCTGTCTCCTAACAGCGGTTGTAGCAGGTCGAAATTGCTCTGATCGAAGGTTTTGTCAAGCGACAATCCTTGGCCCGGTAATAATTTCGGGTGGAGCGGCTCCAGGTTTTTGCGCTCGAATAACCAGCTGCGGCCATTTTTGATCGCGGAGAAAAACTGTTTCCACACAACAGAATCTTGAGGCTGGAGATCGGTGGGAAACTCAAAAGAAAAGCGATCAAATTCAAAAGGTAAAGATACTTGTCCGTCCGTATGCAGTAAACCGGCTTTACCGTCTTTCGTCGCATACCAGTATTCCCTTTCATCCAGCCGGACTTGCACCGGTGGGTAGGCAAAACCGGTTTGGCCGAGCCTATCGGAGGCCTGCACGGGGAAGCGGCGAAACAGCTGATCTTTTTCCGAAGGTAACCATATATCATTGTTTTTACCGATGAACATGGAAGGTGTCCGGCCTAACCGTACGATTTCTTTTCCGCTTGTATCGATGACGGACCAGTTGCCGTCCATGCTTAGCACCTTGGTCAGTTTATTGGCAGAAAACGGATTTGCCTCTTTAAACTGGAAAGGAATAACCGCCTTACCGGAACCATTTAAAAAACCATAACGCTGGGTCCTGTTATTTTTTGCTAAAATGAGATGGCCGGCCCCTTGATAAAAATCCACGGTAACGGAATCGGGAATCTGTATTTTTTTACCTGTTGCAAGATGAATAAGAGCAGTCTGATTGGATGTTGCGTCACCTGGGTTTCCAAGCTTTAGATTTTGCGCAATCGCCAGCTCTCCGAGAACGTATATGGAACTCCATTCAGGTTTCACCGTCACCCCTGCATTCCCAAGATCGAAAAGACCCATTTTATCTTCCTTCCAGATTGGCTGATAAACGCTCCCCAGCCGTTGCGTGGAATCAGGTCCGGCATCGAAACCATTCGGATCGTCCCAATAACCTCCCTCACCATAAATATCGATATGTGTTTCATAAGCGAAGAGTTGACCGAGAGGGCGCCCTGCTGCATTAAAAAACGCAATCGGCCGGGATAGATAATCCGCCTCTGCGCCGATTTGATCAGATTGATCATTTGCTTCGGCTGAATATTTTTCCACAGCAAAAAAACCTGGATACACCTTTGCTATTAACAACGGTTCGGAATGCTTCGCCGGTATCACGATTTCACCCAACCGATTGATAAGGCCATATTTCCCATTGTTTTTTATCCACGCAAGCGGATTCAATGATCCGTCCTCAAATTGGAAGAGTCCGACAGAATCAATCGTGGGCCGCACTAAGATCTCTCCTGTTTCGGGGTCGGCATAACCCCACAAACGACCGTTGCGATAAGGCACAGGCCAAGGCCTGTCCTGAGCGAAAAGCGTAGGAGAGCAATAAGAGATGGCTGCTATTACGCACACAAATATTCGAGTGAAACACATAAAAATAAAATAATTGCTTGATAAATAAAGGTTTATGTATGAATCTGCCTGTCAAAAATCTTCTGTTCTTTCACTTCCCCAAAACCCATCGCCTCATAAAACAAATGCGATGCCTTGCGCTTCGCATTACAACGCACCCGCAACCGCCCGCAATTTTTCGATACCGACCATTCGATCACCTTGTTGATCAATGCTTTGCCGATGCCCATTCTGCGATGGTTTTCATCCACTACCAGGCCGGCGATAGCTACAAAAGGATCGGATTCCAGATTGATTGTGTGGAATCCGTGAATCCAGCCGGCAACTTGTTCATCCACCAAGGCCACAAAAGCGCAGTGATCAGGGTGTTGCAGCACTGGGCTTATGCGGCGTTGGGATGCTTCGGGTGTGGCCGGGTAGCCTAATTGTTGCGAAAGCGCGGCGATCGCTTCGGCATCGGGTGTTTCCATTGTTCTGATGTTCATGGTAGACTTTTTTTAACCACATAGGCCACATAGGGGAAATAGTTTTGGGTTATATCCAACTATTTTCGTTCGCAATAAGATTTCCACATAACTATGTGCCCTATGTGAACCCCCTATTGTGTCCTATGTGGTTAAAAAAACAAGATTCAAAATTTTCCACAATTATAATACCGCGCATCCCCAAAATTCGCTTGCGCCAGTTGCCCTTGTTCGTTTTTCAGCGGCTGCACGATCCCGTATATTTTAGCCAGCCCCTCCGCCTGAATGGCCGGCTGCGCAACGCCGTTGCCGGAATACGTGATCGCGTTCAGGTTCCATTGAAAATCTTCTGCCCGCAGGCGCATGGACGACAGTTGTTGCATCAGTTCCGGCTGGCTGCGCACCCAGTTCAGTTTTTCCAGGTCATTGTTTGGTTTTGGTCTTTGAATGGTGTCGTTATACAGGGTAATCCATTGCACTGGAATGCTGAAATAATGCACATAAGTATCGCCGGCAAAGCGGGGTTGGGTGCGCTGTAAAGCGGCCGCCCAGTTTGTGGTATCCGCCGGATATTTGGTCGCCAGTTGTTGGGCTACCAGTTTGTTTCCGGGAAAAGTGCCGTTGGGGAACACCACATACTGGTAATCTGCCAGGTAATGCCGGATGCTTGCGGCGCTTTCCGTCTGCTTTTCAAAAATATTAAAAAACCGGGCGGCGTGTACAGGAATACCGCTGAAGGTCCGGCTCAACGCACGCAACAGGACAGTGTCGCGGCCCGCGTTGCAACCATCCACTACAATGCAGGTAGCGGAGTCGAAATGTGCGGCGGGCAGTTGCCGGAATGCCCCTTCGCGCAGCGCCGCTTCCAGGGCGGCGGCGCTGCTACGGTCGGGACGGGTGTCGTCGATAGCCACCCGAAGTCCGGTCCATTCATTGCTGTGGACAATGAGGTGGACTTGTTTCCAGGGGCCCGTTACGGGGCGATGCGTTTGCAGGTACTGGTGGACGGCCTTCAGGTTTGGACAGTATTGGATATCCATTTCGGTTTCCTCCGTCGAGCCGCTGCGGAAAAAAGCAGATGCATTGGCGAAATAAGGATTGCGGTTGCTGCGGTCCTCGCCTAACATGAACGCGATGTTTTCGCCTTCGCAGTACGTGACGGTTTCCGCCTGACCGCAACTCCCCAGCCCGAAAGCCATTACCACTACCCCGAACAGCATCAGTTGCCGGATTTTTTTGCGAAAAACAACCACCACGAGCAGCAACAAAATCCCGCACAACAACACCCATGCGGCGCTTTGGCTGCCGCCTTCCAGTTTCAAACCACTGATGCCCGTGATGCCCAGGTCGAAGCCCACAGCCAGGTCGGAAACACCCTGCGGCAGCGGCAGCGGCTGTTTGACAGCCGTCAATTTCCCGTCGTTGGCAATTACTTCGTCGATGGCGATAAAGGAGGTAAAGGCGGTCAGCAGGTTGTATTTCAAACCGAGTTGTGTCACGGCCTCGTCGCGTTTTTCATCCTGCCCAAAACTGTTGTAATCACTCAGCATTTTGATACGTTCCCGCGCCCAGATGTATTTCAGTGCGGCATTTTTGCTGTCGGCCACAACATGCTGCACGGGAATGCGGATTTCCTGCGCTTTTTTGCCCGAATAACCTTTGATCACAATTTCACCTTTGGCATCGCCTTTCCATTTCCCTACCAGCACAATAGGCCGCTGCGCAAAAACATCGGGCACATGCGAAGGCTCCACATCGTAGGCATCGAAACCCGGAAAACGGATTTTCACCTGCGACAATACTGGCGTTGCAATGTAGCGCCGGAATGTTTCGGCCACCTTTTTGCCTTCGGCTTCGTCAGTGACAATGAACGGCACGCCGCCGCCGACATGCGCCAAACCTTCCATCAGGAACCTGTTGACGCTGGAACCGATGCCGAATGCAAAAAGATTAGCCTTGTCCAGGTTGTTGCGCACGAGGTCGTATGCTTCCGCTTCCACGTCGATGTAGCCGTCCGTCACCACCACAATGGAGCGCGACAGGGCATCGTCGTTGCGGGGCAGTTTCAAAGCGCGTTCGAGTGCAGGCAACAATTCCGTGCCGCCGCTGCCTTCCTGCTTGTCAATAAATGTTTTGGCTTTTTCGATGTTTTCCTGGTTGGCTGTCAGGGAGTTTTCTGCCAGCAAATTGCTGGTTCCGGCAAACAGGATCACATTAAACCGGTCGTCGGCACGCAGTCCTCCGATCAGATCGCTCAGCAGTTTTTTGGAAACATTGAGCGGGAAACCGTTCATGGAACCCGAAACATCGACCACAAAAATGTACTCGCGGGGCGGAATATCGGACAGCGCCGGTTGTTTGGGCGGCTGCGCCATGCACAGGAAAAACTTCTCCTTGCCGTCATCGAACAGCAGCAGGCCCGCATCGGTTTTGTCCTGCCGCAGGGAATAGCGCAGGATAAAATCGCGGTTGCCGGCCCGCGCTTCCAGCCTATCCAGCATCACATCTGCGCCGGCAACGCCGTGGTCGTTCACCCGGATGCGGTGCGAAGGCGATTTTACATCGTGGATGTGCATGCCGGCAGCCAGGTGCATGGAAATATCAAAATTGTATTGGGGTTTATCGCCGCTGTGTTGGTAAGGCATTTCTGTAAACCCGTCGTTGAAGCCGGATTTTGCATTGGTGTAGCGCGGGCCGACAACTGTGGGGAATACAAATTCGTAATGCCCCGACTCCGGCACCAGCAGTTCTGTGTAGCGCAGCGCCACATGAATGGTGTCGCCGGGCATGATATTGGCCACATTCATTTGAAAAACATTCGGCCGCTCCTGTTCGAGTAGCGTAGCGCGTTTGCCATCGCTTTTCGCTTTTTCATAATCCGCCCGCGCCTGGTTGCGCTCGGCTATTTTAGCAGAAATCAAACGGTTGCCGATGCGCATGCTCAGTCCGTACACAGCGGCATTGCTGGAAGCCGGAAATACATAAATGGCCTCCAAAGGTGTTTTCCCGGTGTTGACATAGGTCTGGGTTAGGACCACATCGGCAATCACCCCCGCGACATTCACTTCGGCGGCGGTTTTTTTCAGGGGCAGGGCATCCACTTCGTCGGATGTGCCGGTCACCATGAAATAAGGGGAAAGGGTTTTGTCGGCGGCTTCCGTTTGGGAAAAGGCCCGGAAGGGTACGCAGAGCAGCAGGAACAAACAGAAATTTTTCATTTTGTAGCAGAGATGAATGTTGATTGATGCTACAAATGTGGGGCGGGTCGAAATGGCAGATTGGGGCTTACTATTATTGAGGGGGTGTGGATGAGTAAGTGTCGGGTTTGGGATAGGATTTGTTTTTTTGATTTTTCAAATGGCACACGGATTTTGGGATGAAAAGCACACGGATTGAACGGATTAGACACGGATTTTTTAAAACACATAGGAACATAGAAAACATAGCCGTAGAGTACTCTACGGCTATGTTTTCTATGTTCCT
>JADLCC010000507.1 GCA_020847425.1 Saprospiraceae bacterium | reverse complement strand
TGTATCAAACGTTTTGACGCTGCTGATAACTTCTCCGAACAACGCATTAAAAATCTGTCAGTCTATCAATGAACTATGGCCGAAACTTTCGGACGTTTCTGGGGCTAAAACTCTAAGTCGTACATCAGGTTTTAGTGTTTTCGAGTGTAATAGTTTGGTTTCTGTTCAGATTTATGGCAATGCACTCTAAAACACTAAAACCCCAAAACACCAAAACACCTTTTTCACAGCCTTACTTCCGCCGGCATTCCAATCTTTAATGTCCCTTCCGGATTCGGCACGCTGATCTTCACCGCATACACCAGGTTGACCCGTTCCTCTTTGGTCTGTATGATTTTTGGTGTAAATTCCGACTGGGATGCGATCCATTGGATTTTTCCACTGTGTTCCTGTTGGGTGCCGTCGGCTTTGTCGGTGAATATTTTCACTTCTTGTCCGATTTTGATGGCGCCCAGTTGTTGCCCGCCGACATAGGCCCGCAGGGTGAGGGTGCTGAGGTCGGCGATTTTGTAGAGGGGTTTTCCGAATCCTGTAATCTCTCCGGGTTCAGCGTATTTTACCAGTACAATTCCCTGTAACGGATTGATAATGTGACACTTGGCGATCTGGTCGTCCAACTGTGCGATTTGTTTTTGCAGGGGCAGGATTTCAGCCAGCAGGCCGTTTTTCTGAATGGACAAGGAGGCGTCGGAAGCCGAGCGCTGCCCGAGAATGAGGTCCATCTGCCGTTCAGCGGCTTCTATTTGAGCGTTGAGGTCATCGAGTTGTTTGGGCGTGGCCGCGTCGCTTTTCAGGAGGTTTTCTACCCTGCGTTTTTCGCGTTCGAGGGTGGCCAGTTGTTGTTTGACGGAGGCCGTTTGTTTTTCAAAAACAGCCAGTTGGGCGCCGATGGCCGGGCTTTTGGCAGCAATGGCTTTGATACTGGCCTGCAACTGTTCGCGTTTGAGCAGCAGTTGAACGGAGTCGATGGTTCCGGCCTGTTCGAATGCTTTCAGGCTTTGTCCTTCTTCGATCGGGAAACTCAGGATTTTGCCGGATGCTTCAGCGCTGACGATGCGTTCTTCGGCCTCGAAATTGCCGTAAGCGTCCGCTTTGGGGGCCGTTTTCTGACAAGCGGAGAAGATTGCTGTCAGTAACAGGGATTGAAGTAAAGTGTGATAATATTTCATGTATAAAAATTTAAAAGTCAATTAAAGGAGCGGGGTCGTAAGACCCTCGCACGGCGGTAACGCTTGGTTTAGTGTAACGCTTTACGACACAACACCTAAAATGCCCAGCGTAACCGCCTCTCACTTCTCACCTCTCACTTCTCGCTTCTATTCCTGGCTACCAGCATTTCCTGCGCCTGCACCATTTGCAACGCATGCGTTTTTTGGTTGAGCCGGGTCTGGGTCAGTATGTTCAATTGGCTGAGGTAATCAGTCATGGTCATCACGCCGTTTTGCACCTGTGCGTCAGCGCGGCGGATGATATCTTCCTGTAGCCGGACCATCGAGTCATCTATGTCCAGTTGTTGTTTGTATTTTTCGTTGAAATCGCGTTCGTCTTTGAGGTTATTGGCTTGCAGGCGTTGTTCAAAAGCCAGGCGTTGGGCGTCGATGTTTTTCATTTGAATAGCCAGCACTTCGGCGTCGCGGCGCTGATTGCCCCAGTCGAAAGGCGTCCAGGAAGCCCGCAGGCCGAGCAGCAGGAAAGGTTCGAAGTCGGTTTCAAAGAAGTTGAACGGATTGGGCCGTCCCAGTCCGCCCTGCGCAAAAGCCTCGATGCGGGGTTGTTTCAGGAGATGCAGGCGGTCTTTTTGCAGTTGGAAACTTTGTTGTTGCAAGGCGAAAAGTTGGTATTCCGGCCTTTTTTCTCCTTGCAACGGCGCGCTGTTTGCCACAGGCGCCAGCAGTTCGAAGTCCGGTTTTTCCCGGCCGATCCACTGCGCAAGCATTGCTTTCAATGCGGACATATCGGACTGAATACCAACGATTTGTTGTTCGGTTTTGAGGATTTGAATCTTGATCTGATCGGCATTGCTGCGCAGCGACACACCTTGTGCAATCGCTGCTTCGGCCTGTTTGAGCCGGTTGTTGAGGTCTTCTTTGGAAGTGTTGAGAATCACATTGCTTTCCTGCAGCAGCAGGGCTTTGAAATACAGATCGGTCACTACTTCGCGCAGTTGAAACACATCGACATCCACCTGTGCGGCGGTCAGGTCGCGTTCCAGTTCGCGTTGCCGGCGCAGGTATCGGTCGGAACCGCCGTCCCAGATGCGCTGTGCGGCATCCACGGAAAGTTTGTACTGGTCTTTGGGAACAACGGGAATCTCAAATAAAGGCGAATTGATCGGCAATCCGAATACGTCGCTTTGCCAGGTAGCCTGTCCGCCCACCTGTATACGAGGCAGGTTGCTGCTTTGTATGTTGCGGGTTTGCAGCGCATATACACTTTCGGCATACAGTTTTTTCTGCTGCAAGGGGCTGTTTTGTAGGGCCAACAGGCGGCATTGCCGCACGCTCAAAGTGTCGTTTGCCTGGATCAGTTCGGGACGAAACAGGATTAGTACCAGTAAAAGGGAGTAAATGCGCATAATTCAATTAGTTTTCACTGCATATGCGAATAATGGGTTACCACAAATCCAAATCGCCAAAATGTGTTTAAAATCGCCCCAAACCGCGTGTCATCCTGAGCGTAGCGAAGGATCTGCCCAAGCCTGAAAAGCAATATTTGCACTTTTTCTTGGGCAGATCCTTCGCTACGCTCAGGATGACACCCAGATAGGAGCACATTCAACTAATTCATGGCGATTTTGATTTATTTTAACCCATTATTCGCATTGCATCTATTTTTTTAATAAAGTGGCCGATTGACCTTCAGGGCCTCAAGGCTGCCAGCACAAATTCCGTTACCTGATCCCTTCGTTCCTCCAAAAAAAGTTTCATTTCCGCCGAATTCAGGCCGAGGGCAAAACGCGCCATCGGTTTGGCAATAAACGGGAATATACACATGGATATAATGTTGATAATCAAGTGTTTGGGGTGTATTTCGCGAATGCGCCCGGCGGCAATTTCTTCCTCCACCTGCCGCATAAAGACCTGCGGTTTGGGCAGTTCCTTCGGGAGTATGGTTTCAATGAAACGCTCCGGGTGTTTGTTGATTTCGGAAATGATAAACAGGGGAATAAAGGGGTTGCGGGAAATCACGCCGATGTAAAAATCAATGAAGTGGCGGATTTTTTCCTCCAGGGGCAATTCGCTTTCAATCAGTTGGCTGATGACCGGCGCGGCGTGGCCGATTATGGCGCGTGCAACGGCTTCATACAATTTCTCCTTGGATCGGTAGTAGTAATGCAGCAGCGCTTTGTTGATGCCGGCCAGGTCGGCAATTTCCTGCATTTTGGCGCCGTCCATGCCTTTTTGCAAAAAAACCTCGTGCGCAGCATCGAATATTTTTTGCTCGGTGGAGTCCGCCTGTGGTTGATCTTCTTTTTTTGCCATAGGGTTTAACCGTTTGGTTAAAAACAGGGCAAAGGTGCTTTGATTTTTGGTTATTTGCAAGTTATTTTTCCGTCGGATTTTTTTTGCCGTTGAGCAGCATTTCCACCGTTTGGTGCAGCCGCCGTTCGCGGGTTTCCGGCTTTTTGGCTTCGGTGATCCACCGAACGTATTCTTTGCGGTGGGTGTAGGAAAGTTTTTCGTAGCGGGTTTGGGCTTCGGGCTGAGCAGCCAGGAGCAGGGCCAGGTCATCGGGAACTTCCACGATGCGTTCTTCGGTGTCGCGCTGAACGGTTACCCAAACGGTATCGCCGGCATTTTTGCCGATCAGTTTGCGGATATCTTTGCGCACCAACAGGAAATGGCAATGGTGTCCCATTTTGGCGAGGCTGCCGCGGTAGGGTACGCCGTCATAGGTGACTTTCACTTTCACCTGGCCCCGGGTGCCGTACAAGGTTTCCACATCGTAAGGGAAATTGATGGAAAGGGCTTCCATGCCTTCATGGCCGTGGAGAACGGCTTCGAATTCGAGGATGTCGGTGGGCATGGTGGATTGGTTGATGAGGGTTGATAAAAGTTGATGAGGGTTGATAAAAGTTGATAGTGGCCACTCTGTGCAGTGATTTCTCGCTTTTTGAGTAGCTATTATCAACATTTATCAACCCTCATCAACCCTTATCAACATTCAAGCACCCTGCTCCAACTTCGCATTTGTCAGCGCCTGCAACCGCTTCCAGTCTGTCCAGAACCATTTCCACCAATACCAGGCGAAGGCCGGAAAAACCAGGAAAGCCAAAAGGTTATAATAATAGGCTTCTACAAATTCAAAGTGAATCAGGTGCTGTATAGCGCGCGTCAAACCGCAGGCGTAACATTGTTCTCCCAATAACAGAACCGACAAGCAGATGGATTGCCCTTCGTCAAAAAAATCGGCGGGCAGGATCAACAGGGTCAGCGGGATCAGGATATACGCTGCGATTTTAACATACAACCACCAACGATTAGAGTTTCGGGTCATATTCGCTGCCGTCAGCAGGTTTCATGTCGCCCATGATGATACGGATCAGGTCGATCAGCGCCCAGATGCCGCAGCCGCCGAGGGTGATCAGTTGCAACCACCAGTTGCTGTAACCCAGGTACAGGCGGTGCATGCCCAGACCACCGAGGAAGAAGCAAAGCAATAGCGCTACAATCTGGCTTTTCTTTTCGCCTGCTGCGCCGTAATCTGCCGATTTCATCTCTTTTTTCACTGCTTTCTGCATTGCTTTGAGGGCAATGGTTTGTTTCAGGGAAAGTTTTTCGCCGGTCATTTCCTTGATTTGCTTTGGCGTCAGGTTCAGGAACTGCGACTGATCCATGTTCATCAAAGCGGCAGGCAGTGCATTTTGCTGCATGAGTACTTTTGCGGCTACGGCTTTACCAGCAGATTTGTCTTCAACAGAAGCCTGGATGGAAACAAACTGTACAGCACAAAGTGCAAGAAGAAGGGTAATAATGATTTTTTTCATAAAAATTAAGAATAGATTTGGGTTTAAATGCCTACTTTTTTGAGGCTTTTCGGCAATTGCCTCCTACTTTTTTTAAGAGGATTTTCGGTCGTTTCCTTGACCGGCGAAGTTCTGCAAACCCTTTGAGATTTCGAGTTGCTTTAACCTAAAATTATTTGTTAAGGCCATTTGGTTATTCGTTATCAGGTTTTCAGGCTGAGGTTGGTGAAGAACAGGAGTCATCCGAATTTATTACCCTGCCAAATCGAAGCACAAGCGCCCCTGCCGCTGTTGCGCGTCCCCGCCAACAGCAAGGTATGCTGAATTTCAGGCAAAATAAAGGATCAATTTGCCTGGCTTTGGTGGTCATTTGTCGTTGGCGGGGACGCACAACGACGGCCGGGGCGACTCACTTTATCATTGATGGAGTGAAAACCATGGCCGATAGCATCAGTGAATAAATTCGGATGATTCATGTTACAGTTATTCGTTATCAGGTTTGTTATGGGGAAATGCATCCTACATTCTTTCATAATTTTAGCCTGAAAGCCCGATAACCGATAACTGATAACCGATAACTAATATACATTGCGGCTAATTTTAAACCAACCAGCGCCCACCATGCAAAACTGGCAAATCAAAACCTCCCTCTTTCTCAACTACTTCGTGTTCGCTATCCTGCTGAACAGCGTCGGAACGGTCATTCTGCAGGTGCAGAACAATTTCGGCGTTACGGAAGGTTCGGCATCCGTGCTCGAAGCGTTCAAAGACCTGAGTATTGCGGCCGTTTCTTTTTTGTTGTCCTCTTATATCACCCGGATCGGATATAAAAATGCCATGCTGATAGCCCTGGGTTTTGTGACGCTGGTGTGCTTTGTTATGCCCTCCATGCCTTCGTTTTGGGCCACCAAGTTGCTGTTCGCAGCGGTGGGCTCGGGTTTTGCGCTGATCAAAATGTCGGTGTACAGCACCATCGGACTGGTCACGCACGACAAAAAAGAACACATCAGCCTGATGAACTTTATCGAGTCCTTCTTTATGGTCGGTATCCTGACGGGCTACTTCATTTTCAGTTATTTCGTCGACGACAACAATCCGCAGTCCACGGCCTGGTTGCAGGTGTATTACTGGCTGGGCGGTATTTCGCTGGCGGCATTCCTGCTGCTGCTCACCGCGCCGCTCGACGAGTCGTCCATCAAACCCGAGGGCAATGCCGATATGTTGCAGGATTTTGGTAAAATGTTCCAACTGATGGTCATGCCGCTGGTGCTGATTTTTGTGCTGTGCGCCTTCTTTTATGTGCTGATCGAACAAAGTATCATGAGCTGGCTGCCGACGTACAACCAAAAAGTGCTGCAATTGCCTGCCGCGCTGAGTATTCAAATGGCGAGTATCCTGGCCGGCTCCACAGCGTTGGGGCGTTTCCTGGCGGGCATTCTGATGAAAAAACTTAACTGGTACTGGGTGCTCACCACTTGTTTGTTGCTGGCCGGACTGCTGGTTATCACGGCGGTGCCGCTGGCGAAGGGCAGCACCGGTCAGGCAGTCACCGGCTGGGGCGATGCGCCGCTGGCGGCATTTGTATTCCCGCTCATCGGTTTGCTGATTGCTCCGGTATATCCTGCTATCAATTCTCTGATCCTGAGTGCTTTACCTGTGCAAAAACACGGGCTGATGTCTGGGCTGATCATCATTTTTTCGGCGCTGGGCGGCACAACGGGTTCTATCATCACGGGAAATATTTTCCAGCGTTTCGGCGGACAAAGCGCTTTTTATTTTTCGCTGGTACCGATCGGGATATTGATTGTGGGGTTGTTTTTCTTTAGGAAACAAGTGGAAAAAGGTTGAGGAGTTGAGTTTGCCCGGCTATGCCGGGCTTGTTGAGGGGTTGAGGGCTATGCCATCACCTCTAAAGCCTCGGAGAGGCCCAACGTTTGTAGAATTGATCGGTTATATTTGAAACAGGGGCCTCGGAGAGGCCTAACGTTTATTGTTCTTAGTAACCATAAATCTCATAATTCAACAAATGTTAGGCCTCTCCGAGGCCCAAGCGTGGGTATCTTGGCCGGTTCTACAAACGTTTGGCCTCTCCGAGGCCTTAAGTGTATGGCTATGAGGGTTGAGGGCCTGAGTAGCCGACGCTCAACAATCTCAACCCTCAACAATCTCAACACCTCAACCATGTTACAGATCGAACAACTCTCCCCCCTCTACGAAGCCGTCCAATCGGGTGAAATATTCCCCGACTCGAAGTTTTTTACCGATTGCACGCCCAAATCGGCGCCGGAAGCCATTCTTGCGGCTTATGAAGAAGCCCAGAGGCAGCCCGGATTTGACCTGAAAAACTTTGTAACGGCGCATTTCGATTTCCCGCAAAACCCCGACACCGCATACGAATCGGGCGAACGACCTTTAAAACAACACCTTGACCAGTTGTGGACGGTGCTGCAACGGCATCCGGACGACGCGCAGGGCGGAACGCTGATTCCGCTGCCTTTTCCATATATCGTGCCCGGCGGCCGATTCCGGGAGGTGTATTACTGGGACAGTTATTTCACGATGCTGGGTTTGCAGGTTTCGGGCCGGACCGACATTATTGAAGGCATGGTGGACAATTTTGCCTGGCTGATCGACGAACTGGGATTTATCCCAAACGGCAACCGAACGTACTACCTCGGCCGCTCGCAACCGCCGTTTTTTGTGCTTATGGTACAACTGCTGGCATCCATCAAAGGGGAGGCTGTTCTACTGAAATACCGACCCCAACTGGAAAAGGAATACGCCTTCTGGATGGAAGGAGAAAACACTCTGAGCGCCGAGCATACCGCCCACCGCCGGGTCGTTCGACTGCCCGACGGCAGTGTCCTGAACCGCTACTGGGACGACCAGGATACACCCCGCCCGGAGGCCTACATCGAGGATGTGCATGTGGCACAACACTCGGGCCGAGATGCATCTACAGTGTACCGCCATATCCGCGCCGCTGCCGAGTCGGGTTGGGATTTCAGCAGCCGCTGGTTTGCCGACGGGCAAAACATGGAAACCATTTTAACCACTGATCTGGTACCGGTAGACCTGAATTGCCTGTTGTACGCATTGGAAAAAACGCTGCTGCAGATCCACCGCCAGTTGCCCGACCGCACTGCAACGGATATTTACAAAGAAAAAGCACGCCTGCGCAAACACGCAATCCAGCAGTATTGCTGGGATGAAGCGGCCGGTTTTTATATGGATTATAACCATGTAAATCTTTCAAAATCAAATAGTTGGACCCTGGCTGCTGCGTTCCCCCTGTTTTTTAATATCGCTGAAAACGAGCAGGCCTCAATGGTAGCCGATCAGATGGAAGCCAAATTCCTGCATCCCGGCGGGCTCGCCACAACGCTGGTACGAACCGGCCAGCAATGGGATGCCCCCAACGGCTGGGCGCCCCTGCAATGGATGACCTATCAAGGATTGTTGCATTACCACCACACGGGTCTGGCCGACCGGGTCCGCCAAAACTGGCAACAACTGAACGAAAAAACATACGCGGAAACCGGCAAAATGATGGAGAAATACAACGTCATGGATAGCGGCCTCAAAGCCGGCGGCGGCGAGTACCCTAATCAGGACGGGTTCGGGTGGACCAACGGGGTGTATCTTGCTATGGAAAATAAATAGTTATCGGTTATCAGTTATTGGTTATTCGTGTTGATAATCAAGCATTTGTATAAAAAATGACTCAAACTGATTTTAACTCGGTACTTAGAGCGTGTTCGGGAATTTTTGGCGGAGCATGAAAAAGTGGATTTTTTGGCAGTTTTGCTCGTTTTTTCAGGAGCATAGCGGTGACTACGTGACTGAAAAAAGGTGAAAAACTGCCGAAAAAGACGT